>JAUPKS010000024.1 GCA_030837315.1 Planctomycetota bacterium | reverse complement strand
GACAAATACCCTTTTTACCGTCGTCAATAACACAATGATGACGGCAAAGATAGCATTTTACTCTGCCATCACCGAGTTTTTCGAAAAACAGTGCTTGTTTCATGGTCTTATATTACAATTTTTTGTTTACTCTGGCAAGTGTTTATCTTATCTCATCTATTCACCAGCCACACAGACGCACCGAGACACAAAATAAAAAGTTTATAAGTCAAACGATAATTTTTAAATATTTTGCTTTTTTATTTGACCTAAGTATAATAGATTCAATTACTTTTGTATTTTTATGTTCTGGAGGATAAGAATTCAGGCTGTTTTTACTAAAGTATTTTTAAATTGCTCCGATATCTACAATAAAAAAGTAACAAAATGATTCGTTACGCTTTTTGAATTCGTGCAAGTGTTTTGCATTTAAACCAAACTTTGCCATTCCAACAAACTCATGCAAGTTACCTAAAAAGGAGGTAATCAAAAAAACAAGAAATGTATTGTGCTGCTTTATTACAAAGCTTTAAGAAGGAAAGTTTAACAATTTTGAAGGAGAATTGGCTATGAAAAGGAGAAACGCGGGTTTTACATTAATTGAGTTACTGGTTGTAATTGCTATTATCGGTATTTTGGCTGGCATCCTGTTGCCTACATTGGGGCGTGCGCGTGAATCGGCACGCAGGACACAATGTGCATCGAATCTGAAACAAATTGGGTTGGCTCTTAATATGTATGCGAATGATAATAATGAAGCATTCCCCACCACAACTGGTAGTGCTAATGCGGCACAAGAATTACAATCACTGGGAAAACTTTTTGATACGTATATTACTGATAGAAAGGTCTTTAGATGCCCGAGTGACAGTGGTGTTACTGAAACAAGCGTTTTATCCTTAGGAACAGACAATACCACTTTTACGGCATCCGCCTGCAGTTACGGTTATGATGATAATCACACAGCGGGAAATGACCCTGGCGTAGCTATCGTTGCAGATAGGCTAGGAACTGATACTGCAAGTACATTGCTTTCAAACAACCATAATCATAAAGGACAAAACGTGCTCTTTATTGACGGCCACGTTGAATGGAAAGGTACCGCGACTTGCGGTTACTACGGGACGACCACTGCGGGGACGGTGGGTTATGATAACATATGGGCTGGAACAGGGGGCGGCACTGATACCGCAATATTGCAATAATACAGTTCGTTTTTCCTGTTTTGAAAAGGGTAATATCGAAAATATTACCCTTTTCTATTTATTTTTGTATAAGTACTTTATTCATGCTACCGCTACGGTAGCCTTCCGTGGAATTGTTCATTGTCGCAAAAACTGAGGCAAGCAAAAAGGGGGTAACATATCAGATTATAAGGGAGGGTACTATCAACAATCATAATGGGGGAACTAATTATGAAGAAGAAAAAGAGAAGTATGGGTTTTACCTTGATAGAGTTACTGGTTGTAATCGCTATTATCGGTATTTTGGCTGGTATTCTGTTGCCTACATTGGGGAGGGCACGTGAATCAGCACGCAGGACACAGTGCGCATCGAATCTGAAACAAATTGGTTTGGCTCTTAATATGTATGCAAATGACAATAATGAAACATTTCCCACCACAAGTGGCAGTGCTAATGCAGCAACAGAATTACAATCACTTGGAAAACTTTTTGATACGTATGTTACTGATAGAAAAATCTTCAGATGCCCCAGTGATGGTGGTGTTACTGAAACAAGTGTTTTAACCCTAGGAACAGATAACACCACTTTTACGGCATCCACTTGCAGTTACGGTTATGATGATAATCATTATTTTCCTGGTACTGCGAATAATGAGTCTGGTGTAGCTATTGCTGCCGATAGGCTAGGAACTGACACTACAAATACGTGGCTTTCAAATAACCATAATCATAAAGGACAAAACGTACTCTATATTGACGGCCATGTTGAATGGCATGGTACAGCGACTTGTGGTTACTATGGGACGACCACGGCTGGTACGGTGGATAAGGATAACATTTGGACTGGGGCAGGGGGAAATCATACTACAGCTAGTATGGCTGGAACTGATACGGCCATATTGCAATAATCCACTTCATTTTTTCCTGTTTCGAAAAGGGTAATATCAAAAATATTACCCTTTTCTATTTTTGTTGGATAAGCACTTCATTCATACTGCCACTACGGTAACCTTCCATATCGATCGTTACGTATTTATAACCAATTTCTTTGAATTTCCTGACAAGTTCTTTGCGTTTGCTGTCATATAAGAGCCCAGGAATATCTTCCGGTAATACCTCAATTCGAGCAATGGTGTCGTGATGTCTTACACGGAATTGTCTCAGTCCAATACTCCTCAAATAATTTTCTGCTGCGGCAACGATTGCCAATTTCTCTTCGGTAATGGAGTTTCCGTATGGAAACCTGGAAGACATGCATGCATAGGGGGGTTTATCCCAGTTAGAAAGTTTAAGGTGTTTTGATATCTTGCGTATATCTGGTTTTCTCAATCTACATTCTTTTAAAGGGCTTCGTACTTCGAGTTCTTTCGCTGCATCGAGTCCAGGCCTGTACTCACCCGTGTCGTCAAGATTTGCGCCATCTGCAACGTTTTTGTAACCCTTTTCCCTTGCAATTTCTTTGAGATTGCCAAATAGCTCCGATTTACAGAAATAGCATCGATTGGGTGGATTGTTGGCAAAGCCCTCTATATTGAGTTCGCTGGTATCAATGGTTATGTGGAGAATGCCAATTTCCTTTGCAATTTCCTTGGCCTCTTCATATTCGTATGCCGGATAGGTTTCTGACCGTGCAGTAACGGCGAGGGCTTTGTCTCCAAGTACATCATAACAAACTTTTGCCACAAGGGAGCTATCCACACCCCCTGAAAAGGCCACCACAACGCTTTCTAAGGTTTTTATATTACCCTTTAATCTTTCAAGTTTTTCTTCTGTATTCACAATGTCTTTCTTTGCGCTCTTTGTGTCTCTGCGTCTCTGCAGTAAATTACGACAAATCCAGCATTTTTTGGATTGCTAACCGTGCCTTTCCCGCAATATCATTCGGCACCTTTATCTGGTAAACAAGGTCCTCCAAAGACCACAATACCTTTTCGAGACTAATAAGTTTCATATTGGAACAATCTGCAAGTTGAGTAATAGCATAAAAGGTTTTTCGAGGATTCTCTTTCTTTAAGCGGTGTAAAATGCCTATCTCTGTCCCAATGATAAATTCTTTAGCCGCTGTTTCCTTACAATATTTTGCAATACCGGTAGTACTTGCAACATGGTCTGCCACTGCAATCACATCCGCTGTACATTCAGGATGGACGACAACCTTAGCCTCCGGGTGTGTTGCTTTCAATTTAACAATATGTTCCGCCAATATCCTGTGGTGAGTGGGGCAGTACCCTTCCCAAAGTATCATGGGACGGTTCAGTTTGGATGATATATACCCGCCAAGACTCTTATCGGGTATAAAGAGGATTTCCTGGTTCTTGGGAATTGACGATACAATTTTCATTGCATTAGAAGACGTGCAACATACATCACTCTCTGCCTTTATAGCGGCCGTACTATTTACGTAACAAACTACTCTAGCATTCGGATGTTCCCTTTTCTTTATTCTTAGTTCTTTGAGGGTTATCATATTAGCCATTGGGCAGCCTGCATGCTCATCAGGAAGGAGTACCATCTTGTCAGGACAGAGGATAGAAGCCGTTTCTGCCATAAAGTGTACACCGCAGAAAACAATTATGTCGGCTTTTGTCTTTGCCGCCTGCTGTGAAAGTCCCAGTGAATCTCCTGCAAAGTCTGCAATATCCTGCACATCACCCCTCTGATAGTTATGCGCAAGGATTACAGCATTTCTTTGTGTTTTCAGTTCCTTAATTTTTTCTATTATAGTAGACAAGGAAAATCAATTTGCTCACTTTTTTGAAATTTCAGTTTAATTACAAACGTTTTGCATCTTCACGATATTATCATAACAAAGCATCCATTTATTTTAAATACTTTTTTAAAAATTATGCTAACGTTTTAATGTCGTTTTTCCTTGACAATAAACAACCTATTTGATAGCATAATCCAACCTAAGTATGACATACTTAAAGATTTCGGGAGAAGTTTTAATGTAATTTCAACGGTAAAAAATACTTAGGGCGATTAGCTCAGTTGGCTAGAGCGCTTGCTCGACAAGCAAGAGGTCACTGGTTCGAGCCCAGTATCGCCCACCATGGAGTGTTAGACATATTCGTTAGATATTTAATTTGAATGCAGATGTATTCTTGGTGACATCAATGAGAATAGAGTACAATTGCCGATATTTTAGAAGCGATAGAGAGTATTTACTAATACAAAAGTATAGCGTATTATCCAATCAAGATCATGAGTACATTATACCTAAGAGCGTAGGAAAAGTTTTACTATTATGGTTAAAGTTACATTGCCGGACGGAACAAAAAAGGAATATAAGGAAAATACAACTATTGGTGAAATCGCTAGCAATATCGGTAGTCGTTTGGGCGAAAGGGCGTTAGCGGGGAAGGCTAGCGGTATACTTGTGGATCTCAGTTATCCTATTAAAGAAGATATTTCTTTATCTGTAATTACTGAAGGGACGGAAGAAGGTTTAGAAATTCTTCGCCATAGCACAGCTCATATTATGGCTCAGGCTGTAAGCCGACTCTTCCCTGGTGTAAAACTTGGCATAGGTCCTACCATTGAACATGGGTTTTATTATGATTTCAGTCTCCAGCACAGTTTTGCTGAAGAGGATATCAAGAAGATCGAAGAAGAGATGGCAAAGGTTATAAGTGAGGACATTGCCATAAAAAGGATGGAATTACCTCGCGATGTTGCCATAAAGAACATGGAAGCCGTTGGTCAACCTTTCAAGGCAGAACTCCTTAGGGATATTGAGGACGATAAGGTGTCTTTTTATACTCAAGGAGAGTTTGCAGACTTGTGCCGCGGTCCGCACATTCAGAGCACAGGAAAGGTCAGGGCATTCAAACTGCTGAGTGTGGCAGGCGCTTATTGGCGTGGCAAAGAAACGAATCCCATGTTGCAGCGTATTTATGGGACGGCATTCTTTACGCAAGCAGAGCTTGACAAGTATCTAAAATTCCTCGAAGAGGCGGAAAAACGAGATCACCGAAAAATAGGCAAAGACTTAGACCTCTTCAGTTTTCATGAAGAAGGGGGGCCTGGTTTAACTTTTTGGCATCCAAAAGGTGCCAGAATCCGAAATATTATTGAGAATTTTTGGAGAGAAGAACATTATAAACGAGGATATGAGATTGTCTATAGTCCTCATATTGCGAAGATCAACTTATGGAAAACCAGTGGCCATTGGAATTTTTACCGTGAAAGCATGTACTCGCCAATTGAGGTTGATGGGCAGGAATATATCTTAAAACCCATGAACTGTCCTTTTGCTGTGCTTATGTATAAGACAAAACTTCACAGTTATCGTGACTTGCCTTTGCGGTGGGGAGAATTGGGAACTGTGTATCGGTATGAAAGATCAGGTGTCTTGCATGGACTTTTACGCGTGCGTGGTTTTACTCAGGATGATGCTCATATATTTTGTACACCGGATCAATTAGAAGCTGAAATCCTGGGAGTAATTGAACTGGCTCAGTTTATGCTTTCAAGCTTCGGATTTGATGAATATGAGATAGAACTAAGCGTGCGCGGTAAGGGTGAAAAGGAAAAATATATAGGCCGTGATGAAGTATGGGAGCACGCTGAAGATGCCTTGAGGGTCGCCCTTGATAAAAAGGGACTCAAGTATACGCGAATGGAGGGGGAAGCAAAGTTTTACGGTCCCGCAATTGATATCAAGGTTAAGGATGCTATAGGACGTGGGTGGCAGGGACCTACCATTCAGGTTGATTTTAATCTACCGGAAAGATTTGATGTCGATTACGTTGGGCCAGATGGCCTTCATCATCGTGTGGTAATGGTTCATCGTACGGTTCTGGGGGCTATGGAACGGTTTGTGGGGTGTTTGATAGAACATTATGCAGGTGATTTCCCTTTATGGTTTGCGCCAATTCAGATGAGGATATTGACTATTACCGATGCACATATTGATTATGCCAAAAAATTACAAGCTCAGTTACTTGCCAGGAGTTTTAGGGTGGAATGTGACACAAGGAACGCAAAAATCAGTTACAAGATACGAGAAGGTACTTTAGAAAAAATTCCTTATTTGCTTGTCGTCGGCGATAAAGAAATGGAAGGTAGCGCCGTTGCCGTTAGAAGCAGGAAAAAAGGCAATGAAGGGATGATGCTTATTGACGATTTCATAAAAAACGCGGAATCTGAAGTTAGAGAAAAAAGGTGATTTTAACTTTTTAGGAGGAAAATATACATTTCACAAGAATTAAGAATTAATGAACGGATCCGTTCCGCTACGGTACGATTGATAGATGAGAACGGTGCACAGGTTGGAGTAATTACCAAAGAAGATGCGATTGCAAAGGCAAAAGCCTTAGTGCTAGACCTTGTGGAGGTAGCCCCTGAAGCTAATCCACCTGTCTGCAGAATTTTGAATTATGGTAAATATAAGTATAAACAAAAGAAAAAAACACATCAGAAACAACATGTAGTCCAGTTAAAAGAATTAAGACTAAGGCCAAAAACGGGTGAGCATGATATACAAACGAAGATTCGCCAAGCTAGAAAATTTTTAGAGAATAAAGACCGTGTTCTTATAAGCATGATGTTTAAAGGGCGAGAGCGTGCTCATGCGGATTTAGGTGACACGATCTTGAAGAAAATCGCTGAAGCGTTAGAAGACATAGCAAAAGTTGAAAAAGATAAAATATCTGATGATCGTAGGCTAGCAATAATCTTATCCCCCAAGTGAACAGAAAACTTCAATGCTTGAGAATTTGTTGTGTGTTATTCAGGGTTAATTGCCTTAGTTAATTATATATAAATTATGGAGGTATGCAGATGCCGAAGTTAAAAACCCATAAAGGGCTTAAAAAACGAATAAAAATCAGCGCAAAAGGTAAGGTAAAGAGATCAAGGCCAGGTAAGAGTCATTTGATGTCAGGAAAATCGGGAAGGCGAAAGGAACACATGAGAAAAAAAACCGGTGTCTCACCCGCCTTCAATAAGATCATGACGAGGGCATTACGAGGGTCTTAAGGTAAATTTTAATTTTTTTGATGAAAGAGTTGTAACATGCCAAGAGCAACAAAAGGTTGTGCAAGGAAAAGGTCGAGAAAAAGGTTGTTGAACAAAACAGAAGGTTACTGGGGCGGCAGGGGTAATTTATACCGCAAGGCCATGGAGACGTATATCCGCGCCATGGTTTTTTCGTTTAGGGATCGGAAGGCGAGAAAAAGAAAATTTAGAGAACTCTGGATATCCAGAATCAGCGCTGCAGCCAGAGAACGAGGCATTTCATACAGTCGTTTTATTCGTGGATTGATTAAGGCGAATATAGATCTCAACAGAAAGATGCTGGCTGAGATGGCTGTTCATGATAAATCTGCATTCGATCAACTCGTCGAACAAGTAAAAGCCGCAGGTTAAAATCTTGAGGGCAATTGATAAAAGCTTCATTCCCGTACTATGAAGTAATCGTTAGTCTGTCCTTTTTATGTGAATTTCATTTCTGAAATATGAGGCACGTTCTTTTCTGGTATTGACCAGGATGGAAGGAACGTGCCTGCATTTTTTATACTTTTTGATAAACACCGTTGCATGTCAGATAAATTAGAAGAAGTAAAAAGAAATTTACAAGACGAAACTAAGACAATCATCACGCGAAAAGATGCAGAGCAACTCAAGATAAAATATTTGGGAAGAAAGGGTATTGTCAATGATTTAATGAAGCTTATTCCTGCGTTGCCGACAGAAAAACGCGCTGCATTTGGACAGCAGGTGAACTTTTTAAAGATTGAAATTACGGATATAATAGAGGAGTTTATTAAAAGGGTATCATCAGAAGCAATCCCAAAAGTTAAGACTGAAATATTCGATATTACTTTACCGGGCAAACGCCCCTTGATAGGGAAAAAACATCCGCTCACTCAAACGATTGATGATATTAAAGAGGTCTTTGCCCGCTTAGGTTTTGATGTAGTTTACGGCCCGGAAGTTGAGTTAGAGTATTACAATTTTGAGGCATTAAACATTCCCTCTGATCATCCTTCCCGAACTGATTTTGATACTTTTTATATCCGAGACGATGTACTTTTGAGAAGCCAAACATCTACCGTTCAGATTCGTATCATGGAAAGACAAAAACCACCCATACGAATCATTGCCCCAGGCAGGGTATATAGGCCTGATACGGTTGATGCCAGACACTCTTTTATGTTTCACCAGGTGGAAGGTCTTCTCGTGGACGAAGGGGTAAGCTTTGCAGATCTGAAAGGGGTACTCAACCAATTTATTAAGACCTATTTTGGCCAGAACATCCAAATGCGTCTGAGACCTTCATTTTTTCCTTTTACAGAGCCGAGCGCCGAGGTTGATATTTCGTGTTCTATCTGTGGCGGTAAAGGGTGTAGTGTATGTTCTTATAGTGGATGGGTTGAAATATTGGGGGCTGGCATGGTTGATCCCAATGTATTCAAGGCTGTACATTATGATGCAGAAAAGTATACAGGTTTTGCGTTTGGGATGGGTGTCGAACGGATTACGATGCTGAAGTATGGTATTAGTGATATTCGTCTCTTTTACGAAAATGACATGCGTTTTTTATCACAATTCTAAAGTCTAAATGAAGATCAGCTACAACTGGTTAAAGGAATATGTCGATATTTGCCTGTCTCCGCAGGAATTAGCCGATAGGCTAACCAATGTGGGATTGGTGGTTGCTGACATTCAACCTGTAGAAGACGATTTCTGCCTGGATATAGAAGTTACTTCAAACCGTCCCGATTGCCTTGGAATTATTGGTGTTGCACGTGAGGTAGCTGCAGCAGTGGGAGGAAGTCTTCATTTTCCGGAAACAAATGTTGTAAGCGCTCATGCGGATATATTTAAATTTATAAACGTTAGCGTTGAAGAACCTATATTATGTCCTCGTTATACAGCCAAGGTAGTTCGTCATATAACGGTTGCGCCATCC
This sequence comes from Planctomycetota bacterium, assembly GCA_030837315.1. Lineage (GTDB taxonomy): Bacteria > Planctomycetota > Brocadiia > Brocadiales > Brocadiaceae > Brocadia. Next base: position 2,848 of record JAUPKS010000024.1, on the reverse strand, counting down.
CCTGAATGGATGCAAAAAAGGTTAACGTGTATTGGTCTTCGACCGGTAAATAATATTGTTGACGTAACCAATTATGTGATGATGGAGACAGGACAACCCCTTCACGCATTTGATCTGGATCGATTAGCAGAACAAAAAATAATCGTAAGGAAAGCCAGGATAGGGGAAGAAATTGTAGCAATCAATGGAGCCAGACGGGCGCTTTTTCATGATATGTTGGTTATTGCGGACGGCAGGAGACCGGTTGCCATTGCAGGTGTTATGGGAGGTGCGGAAACAGAGGTTTCTAACTCAACCAGAAACATTTTTCTGGAATGCGCAGAATTTGAGCAAAGGCAAGTGCGGCGGACATCACGGGCATTAGGCATTTCTTCAGATTCCTCATATCGCTTTGAACGGGGTATAGATCCCGAAGGCATAGATCACGCATCACAAAGGGCTGTATGGCTTATCAATGACTGTGCAGGGGGGGAAATTTCTGGTGGAACCATTAATATATCGGAAAGACATGAAACAAGGAAAATTACACTCCGCATGGAACGGCTTCACAAAGTTTTAGGAGTAGAAATAAAAAGAGATGTTGCTATTGATATTTTAAAAAAACTTCAATGTAACATCCTCAATAATGTAGATAAGTTTATTGATCTTGAAGTACCAAGCTTTCGCGGTGATATTTCCCGAGAGATTGACCTGATTGAAGAGGTGGCCAGAATCTACGGATATAACAACATTCCAACAAAGACTTCTATTGATGTTCGTGGGAGTACAAAGAACAAAGTTGAAATTGTCGAGGATACTATCCGTCAGTTTCTCATCGGCCTTGGTTTTTATGAAGTTAAAACCTTTAGCATCGTAGATACATCGCCACTACAATCCGTAAATCTGTGGTCTGATAAAGGGGGCATTGATATTGCTAACCCATTAAGGCAGGAAGAGAGCCGCTTGCGGACGTCTCTCCTACCCAGTCTTATCAATACCAAGCGATATAATATGCATCATGGCACGGAACAAATAAAAATCTTTGAGATCGCTAAAGTGTATCTTGCAGGAAATAAACTGCCACACGAAAAAAATTGTTTGTCCATCTTGGCCGATACTGATTATTTAACATTAAAAGGAATTTTTGAATCGTCCTTAGTAAATCTCGGTATCTTATCAGAGTGTGAATGGATTACTTTCAGCGAACCCAGATTATTTAGGGATGAAAGGGCGGCAAGGATTCAGATGGATGGTATGACCGTTGGATATTTTGGAGAAGCGAGCCAGGAATTGGGTTTTAAGACGTTATCCTGTTTACTGGAGGTAGACCTGGATGTATTGATAGAAAAGTCAAATTTTATCAAAAAATATCAAAACTTGCCACAGTATCCTACCGTCTACCGCGACCTTGCTGTTATTGTTAATGAGGAAACACCGTGGTCATCTATCGAAAAATGCATCACGGATACAAAGATTGCTTTTTTGAAGGAAGTGAATTTCTTTGATGTGTATCGCGGCAAACAGATACCTGCGGGAAAGAAAAGCATCGCTTTTAACCTGTGTTTTCAGTCGCCAGACCGCACGTTAAGAAGTGAAGAAGTTGATATTGAACTGCAGGCTATTGTTGATAGTCTGCAAAGAATACTCAATGTAGAATTACGAAAAACATAATATATGAACGCCACTCTATACCAGAAAATTCAGAGATTGAAGGAAGAGGTAAAATATCTTGAGGATAACAAGGTAAGGTTTCTTGAAAGTATAAAAACGTCTACGGATACGAAAAAAATCGTTGAAAGGGGCGTCTACCTCTGTTCTGAAATGGCACTGGATATAGCGGATTTATTAATAGTATCAAAAGATTTTCCAAAACCCAATACCTATAGGGATGCTATACATAAATTAGGCGAGTATAAGATTGTGCCTGTAGAATTTGCTTACAAATTTATATATATAGCAGGTTTAAGAAACTATTTAGCGCATGAGTATATGACAGATACTGCCCCAACCCTGATAGATTTTCTTGAACGAAAATTGGAAGACATAAAAAGATATTTAACATTTGTTGAGAGATAAACATGAGTGAGATTCAGCAACTGAAAGAGGCGCTCTCCCGAACTTCATTAGTATTATTTGCCTATCTTTTTGGCTCACGTGCAACAAATAAAGCGGGAAATGTAAGCGATTGGGATATCGCTGTTTATATTGAAGAAAACAAGCTGGAGGCCAATCCTGTATGGCAGAAAATAAAAATAGAAGACGATATCTCGCTTGTTTTGAATACCGACAGGGTACAGGCAATTATCCTCAATAATCTGGAGGCTCCTTTGCTTTCCTTCAATATCATAAACGAAGGTGTCGTGTTAAAGGACAGCTATCGTGAATTGCGAGAAATATTTGAATGGCAAACGTTACGCAGATTTCATGACTGGCGATACAATCTGGACCGCCATATGAATGCTGATATACTCAATAGGCTCACAATTTCTGATTTACAGCAAATGTCGTAAAAGTGCAGCACGGACAAACAAGGTTAGTCCGTGCCACCCTAGTATCAATTTAAAATTCACACCTTATGAGCATCTTGAGTATAAACGCCGCAGAAAAGTATCATGGTGAACGTTTCATTCTGTCTTTATGTTCGCATCATTTTGCACACATCAAAATACTGCAAACTGTCTTCGCATCTCTGATCGTTACCTTCTTTACCATCTCTAATGCATCACTCAGTTTTACCTGTACACTACCTTTGATTGATTCGTCCATCTGATAATTTGTTTGGGTTTTTATGAGATTCGTTGCCTTAAAGAGATGCATCGTCTCACTCAGAATGCCCGGAGAGGGATAGAGAATGATGAGGGGTTCAAGT
>JAUPKS010000224.1 GCA_030837315.1 Planctomycetota bacterium | reverse complement strand
CGGCACTTCTCACGGAGTTCCCATGATCGCCTGTAATTGCAAGGTCTGCACCTCTGAAAACCCAAAAAATAAGCGGATGCGTACTTCCGTTTTGGTCTGTGATAAGGGATGTAATATCCTTATCGACGCCACCCCGGAGCTGAGGCTTCAGTGTATTAAGAACAACGTCACAAGACTAGACGCCGTACTTATTACCCATCCCCATGCCGATCATATTTTTGGCCTGGACGACCTCCGTCGGTTTAATATGGTACAAAGGATGGATATCCCCATTTATGGCACTTTTCATACCCTTGATACCATAAGGAAAGCTTTTTCGTATGTTTTCAATAACGAACCCGATCCGGGTGGTTGTAAACCCAGATTTTCTATGAACGTCATACAGGGGAATCTGGAAATAGGCGATTTTTCTATCGTACCTATAGAGGCTATTCATGGTGATGGACAGGTGACAGGGTATCGGTTTGAAAGGTTTGCCTACATTACCGATGTCAGTGAGATACCCGCAGTCTCATTGGAAAAACTAAAAGATATTGATGTGCTTATCCTGGGGGCGCTCCGCTATACACCTCATGTAAAACATTTCAACATCGAACAGGCATTGCGCATCGTTCAACAGGTAAAACCACGGAAGACATACTTTACCCACATGTGTCACGATATTGAACATGAAGAAGATAACAGGAAACTTCCTGCAGGCGTTGAATTCGCCTTTGATGGGCTGGTAATTGAGCTGTAAGTGAAGGCACAAAAACAAAACCGTCCACACAAGCACAAAGCAAACCGATCTCTATTCCAATTCCCTGAATTATAAAAACGATTTTTGTTATCTACCGAACAGGCTACGCTCTGAAGTTTTTCGTATCTCCTTTTCGTCTGCCCATTCAATAATGCCTGTTTCCAGATGCATCAGGTTAAGAGTGAATTTATAATAAATATCTTGAACATCTTCAGCTTTTTTTACAATGCTCGAAAAATTACCGTAGAGCATATATTCAGCCCCAATATGCTGACCAAAGGTTGCTGTTGTAGCTTTATTAACTACACCACTTTCACTTTGGAACTCAAACTGTTTTTCAACAGCATCTACCTTTGTCATGTCAACAAACCGAAACTTACCAGAACGCACAATCTTCGTCCTTATAGAATCAGTAATTGACTCTGTATCGATATGTTCTAACGTTTTATTTTTAATGGTATTTACAAACATAACAGGACGGCGTTCATTGGTCACTTGAACAATGGGGGGAAAGGTAAGGAGCGAATCAACCATTTTGTTAACAATCTGCTGTAAATCGGTCGATCCAAAATCAGTTGTTGTTGTTTCGACCTTTGTAGCATCTTCATACTTTACGCTTGTAGCGCACCCTGCGACAATCACGATACTTAGCCCGCATACGAAATACTTTAATCCATGCATTCTTTCTATCCTCCTTATAGTATTACTTTGTAAAACCTTCTGTTTTGTGCAAGTTTTTGTTTATTAAATACCGCTAAATCCGAAACAATTTCAAAATTAGAAATTCAAATGTTTCAAACCTCATTTCCCATTATTGTTATATAATACGAAAATTTGTTTTGGATTTCGATATTTGAATGTCGAATTTTCTAAAAAACACACGACCATCTTTAATCCACTTACTCGTTCGATAACTCCCGTATCTTTATCTTAAATTCTTTAGCATTGGGATTCGGGGCAACTCCCTGCAATGATTTGGATTCCTTTCCATAGAGTATTACCGGAGTCCATGCATCGGTGTCAGGATCTATTTCTCGTCCGCTTTCTTCAAACCAGGAGAACTTGAACTGAAAATTTATCGTATCGTTGTCTTTGTTTACCAACGAAACTTGAGCCCTGAGCAGGTTTCCAACAAAATCAGACTTCATATCTACTATCTGAATATCTCTCGCTAAGCTGTCGTTATTAATGACCACTTGTTTACTGTATACTGTTTGACCACCTTGTTCGGTAGTTGCAGACATAGATCCTTCAATTCCTGCGGTGGAGGAACAACCAATGAAAGATAATGTCATCAAAATGACTACAAACCCATAATAGTTTAATCCCGTATGCCTTGAGGTTGCTCTTGTATGGTCAGACATGATATGTATACCTACCCTTTCCTAATACCTTATATTTAAAAAGTTATTGATGTCGTGTAAAGTTCTGATCGTATTCGTATTACTCTTAGGAGAGTTTTGTTCTGATTTATTGAAACATCAATATCTGAGGATGCCCCTGACGCTTTATGCGCCAGATGCAAACGGTGTACTCCTTCCGGAAGACGAATACGCATAATCTGAACATCTCGTGGCAATGTTAACCAGCTTCTCACGTCTGCCCTCTCCGAAACTACATTATAGATGGAGGAAAATATCTGTCCTAAACTTCCTGCTGAATCTTTTGCCTTCAGTTGAATGGCAGCCTTGGCTGCTGCCCTGATGATGTGCCTTATGACCATGACGGGCACTTTTTCCTTTAACGATTTCACAGCCAATGCCTGTGCGTAACAAATAGATTCCGTGGTACCCAAAGAACTGCTACCCGCGGATTCAGATAGAGAAAGCGGTTCTACTCCGGACCATTTTGTATGATAAATAGGAAACGCAATAGCTAATATACCATTTGGAGTAGGAATCGGGATTTGGATTTCTCTTTTTTGCGGCGCCAAACCATTCTCAAAGAAGACCACCAACTCTCCGGTTTTTCCATTGCCCGCACCCTCATCGTCTTTGATCGGCATGCTACCAAACCGGGAGGCATAATCTTCATATTCCTGGTTCATTTCAAGGTCTTTTGCCAGGCGCATTACATCCCGCTGTAAGTAAGCATTGTCGGGAAATATTTGAAGGGCTTTTTTATAGTCAATGTACGCATCGTTCGGCTGATTCAGCAATTCATATACTATTCCGGACATATAAAATGTGTAGGCATTTTGGAAAGAGTTCTTCACCTTGCCGGCAATATCATCCATACCCTGATATGCTGAATTAAGATTATTATAGGCCTGCTGCGTATCAATTTTTTTGTCCCTTGCTTTTTCTTCCGCCCTGGCAAGTTCCTTTTCGTGTATTTCTAACGCTAATTCCTGTTCACGATTGGCGCGTCTGACCTCAACGCCAGCGCCTTCAATATCTTTTTTCGCAAGATAGTTGAATGCCTGAAATTGATACATAAATACTTTTTCATACCCATCTCCCTTGTAAGGAATGGTGTTGTCATTTGCCAAGAAAGAGGCGGTCTGTGCCCCAATATCAGAGGCGCTTATGACTGCCTTTTCCTCCATCTGGCGAACCGCTGCTATCGCTGCCTCGAAATCTTTCATGCTTGAATCTATATCATTCTTTATCTGTGCAATTCGACTGCGCTCCAAGAGATAGAGAATCTTATCACTGCTTTTCCGATACTTATTGAGAACTTTGAGCGAATGGTCGAACTGGCGAGTCGTGAGCCCGTCAATCAGCGGATTCATTTTAGATGTGTAAGAAGTGAAAACGCTTGTAGTGGAACAACCAACGACAGGTAACACGAAAAAAATTGAGGCACCGAAAAACAGTCGTCTTAATCGACACGACATAAATCTATGTATAGGAATTTCAATCTTTTTTGATTCCCCTCTAGAAAGAGGGGATAAAGGGGTGTGTAAGTTTGCCAAAACACACCCCCTGCCCCTCTTTCTAGAGGGGAGAGTAAAAGTAGCTGCCGAAGGCAGCCTAATTAAATATCTTCCGGCCACCTTCTCGGTTCTTTTCAAACATAGGTTGTCTTGAATTGTAAAGCATGCTCCTCTAACGTACTACTATGGCACAAACAATTCTAAAGTGATTACCATGAAACCGGCTTAGAACTGGAACCAGGAGTCTTTGGTTCACTCGGTTTGTTTTCAGACGACCCCTCTCTCAAACGACAAATCGCACCTGCCAATATATGTGAGGCGTCCCCCTCAATGATTTGTGCCACGATATATTTGGGTCGGATTTCGGTAATTTTAATGCGCCCTGCTTGAATTTCCTCCATACCTAAGGACTCCTGTGTCTCAGGGTCGACCAGTTCATCGCCGACAGTGTATACATTCATGATCGTATCGACCTTGATCATATCCTCAAGGCCGCTTGTAAGAAACACCTTATTATCCTCGACTTTAATGACCCTTGTGGGAAATATCCCGTCTATTATACCGCCAACTAATTGTTGAACCGTCTTTTCCTTCAACATATCTATAAATGTTACCAGTGTTGTATGGCCATGCACCGATTCATTATGAACGTCTTGTAGGTTGACCTTCTTTGCAGCCGTGATCTTACCATTTCGAGTATCCACGATCTCCATATTTACTGCCATATGCCCCTGAAACGTAGTTTTTTTAGATTTAGAGTAAAGGACCCTGGCTTTTTTCTGACTGGCCTCGATTACTTCGACTTTTCCCATGACCAAATATTCTGCACGAAGCAGTTGTCCTATTTTTATTGCCTTTTCAGGCAGTACTTCCCCTGAGTCGCCAAATTCAAGTTCCTTGACAATGGTGTCCATGCGATTGCGTTCAACGACATTGAATTTGTTTGTGTTCACAAGGGCGGTGATAAGTTCGGCGGTAAACAAGTTCGTCTCTTTGTCTGCCCAGGTAATGTCAGTTACCTCTTTAACTTTATGTATTTCTTTGACGAGAGGTTTATTGCCTGTTGTAAAATCAAGCACTGCAAGTGTCGGCTTATCGGCAAATGCACCGGCAGACAAGATTATCTGATACATGAAAAACACTGCAACAACGTACCTGGCGATTTTGATTTGGAGTCCTCCTCATTCTCTGCTTAATGAATAACAACACTCAGCAATGTAAAGAATAAAACTCACTACCTGATTCTCATTGAATTATAATGACACCATGTGAATTATATAGTTGAATTATAGAGTGTCAAGGCGATTTACATGAAAACGAGGTCTTTGAAAATGTAATTGCTATCATCACTAAATTTTATTATCTTAATTTGAATTATGAAAAAATACATTCTTACTGGTATCCCATGTCTCGCCGCCATGATAGCGGCGTTAATCTATTTCCTTGGCAATACGGACTCTATTCAATACAAGACAGAGAAAATCGATAGAGGTACTATCAGCAAATATGTCACCGCCACGGGTACTATAAACCCCGTAAGAACGGTAATAATTGGCAGTCAGGTTACCGGACTTATCTCAAAACTGTACGCCGATTTTAATTCCATTGTCAAGGTAGGGCAAATCGTAGCACAAATCGATCCTGTACCCTTCCAGCATCAGGTTAAAAAAGCAGAAGCCACCCTTGCTACAGCCATTGCTTCTGTTGAAAAGGCAAAGGTGAATTCTAAAAATAACAGGAGAAATTACCATCGTGCGAAAAAATTGTTTGCTAAAAAAGTAGTATCCATTGAAGCGCTTGATTCCGTCCGGACAACATATGAAGCGGGGTTGGCAGATATTAGACTGGCAGAGGCGCAAGTATTACAGGCCAAAGCTACCTTGGGAATTGCAAAAACAGATTTAGAACACACGGCAATACTCTCTCCGTTAAACGGCATTGTTATTTCCAGAAACGTAGATGTCGGGCAAACCGTTGTATCCAGCTTTCAAACCCCAACCTTATTTAATATTGCCGAAGATTTGGAACACATGCAAGTCAACACCAATGTTGATGAAGCCGATATTGGCATGATTAAAGTAGGACAGGATGCAAAATTTACGGTAGATGCCTTTCCAGAGGATTTTTTTGAGGGTAAGGTCGTAGAAATTCGTATGGCACCCATCATCTTTCAAAATGTCGTAACATATAATACGCTTATTAACGTCAACAATTCTTCACTCAAGCTCAAGCCTGGAATGACGGCAAATACATCCATTTCGGTGGCAAAGGCAGAGAATGTCTTGAAGGTTCCTAATGCATCACTACGATATACTCCTTCAGAGATTTTAAAAGGTGAAACAGACAAAAAATTACTTACCGACAGGAAATTTGCCAGAAAAACCAGCTCGCATATTTGGGTGTTGGACAACGGAAAATTGAGGCAAGTGGCTGTGAAATTCGGGATAGGGGATGATAGTTATACAGAAATCCTGGAAGCTGATATTAAAGAAGGGATGGAAGTTGTGATTGGTGAGACTCTTCTTACGTCGGGTGAAAAAGGTCCGCAAAAGGTTCCCTGGGGCAGGCCCCGTTTTTAACCATGCAAGAT
>JAUPKS010000223.1 GCA_030837315.1 Planctomycetota bacterium | reverse complement strand
TTTTACCCACACAAAACTTAGTAGACCCAAATATTCTATTTACGTATGCCTATTAATTCCGTAGTAAATATTTTGCCATCTGTAGCAGGGAAAACGTAGCACCGATCTCTATTGTTATCAAGATGCTGCCAAAAAAACAACCCGACTCATTTAGATCAGGATGAATTCGTATTTTTGATTTGACAAATAAGGATGAATATTATGATAATGATTTCAGTTAAATTAAGGTAAATACTCAATAAAGCGGAAGATATTACGAAAAAGGTAAACCCTGAGTGATCAGGGGGCGCAAAGTAGTGGGTCTTTAGTAGATAAGTGTTTACCCGAGAGATTAGTTTATAAAGACAGCCTTACTGCCGAAGATATTTAAAAAAATCTTTGCAGTAAGGCTTTTTTGTTTTAGGTCATTGTTGCAGTAAATAAAGGTGCAACGGAAAAACTAATTGTTACGAATTATAATCAGCTATTACTAAATGCTGCAATCAGGCTTTATCTTGTTTGCAGCATTCGGGTACAACGAAAACCACAATCTCAAATGGAAAGGAGCAAATGAAAATGAAAAAGCACATGCAATGGACAATGCCTGTAGTAACTTTTTTTGCCATAATTTTATTTTCCCTGCCACTTCTGGCATACACAACAAAAAACGTTTTTGTGGTCGTCATTGATGGTTTGAGGAATAATGAGGCATTTGAAGATCTGGACCACGATCTCATACCTCACATTTGGAATGACTTACGTCCTTACGGTACAATATATACAGAGTTCTACAATGATTATTTAACCACGTATACAACCCCTGCTCACATGGCGATTGTTACAGGTCAGTGGCACGCGGCTCCCAATCTTGCGTCAGCTGGAACCAATGATGTGCGTCCCGAAGTACCCACCATCTTTGAGTACTTTCGATATCACACCCGCAAACCGAAAGAGAGTTGTTTGGTTGTAACAGGGAAAAAAAATAATATACAACTGGACTGGTCACTGGAACCAACCTATGGCCCCAATTACGCAAGTTTATTGTTTGAGGGTGGGAACGACGCTGATACCTATGCGCTGTTAAAAACAAAGGTAGTGGCGCATCATCCTAATCTTATACTGGTAAACCTTAAAGGCGTTGACGAAGCCGGACACACCGGTGACTGGGCTGCATACACAGGGGCCATTAAAAAGGCGGATGAATTGGTCTATCAGATTTGGACGCAGTTAATACAGGGAGATGCGTTTTATGCAAATCAGACAACCATGATTGTTACATCAGATCATGGTCGTCACGACGATGCATATGGAGGATTTCAGGAGCATGGTGGTATGTGTCATGGATGCCGTCATGTTATGTTTTTAGGAATAGGTCCTGATACCCCGCAAGGACAAATATCTACAGAAAGACGTTATCTGAGAGATATTGCTTCAACGGTCGGGGAATTCCTTAACTTTCCCACTCCTTTTGCCCGTGGTCAGATAATATCGGGTATCTTTTCTCAGAATCCAGACCCGGAAATTCGTGTTTATCGCCGGAATCCACGGGTGAAAATTTTTCAGGGGAAGGTGTTTGTTGTTTGGTCTCAGAACGATTTGACCGATACGGGGAATGAGCATGTCTTTCTCATGAAGAAAGATGCTGCAGATGTGTTCTTTGGCAATCCCATACCAATCGATTCACAGAATGCACGCTGGGCTTTTTTCCCTGCTGTCACGGCTAATAAAGACGGCCTTCACGTTGTCTGGTTAGACGGTCGCGCCCGCGATGGGATTCATGATACATGGTCGGTATATTACCGAAAAAGTATGGATTATGGATCGACCTGGGAAAACGAACAACTCATTGCAGCCAGTACGTTTGAGTCTGCTGACCCTAATTCGATGGAAATAGTGGGAGAACCCGAAATTATCTCCAATGAACTCGGTGAGCTCATTATCACCGTCCGTTATAAGAGAGGTCCAAACCAGAACAGGCGGATTACCAGTTTCCGATCAGCAGATGGAGGGAAAAAATGGGTAGAAATTACGGTTAAGCAGGATAACTTATCGCCCATGCAATATAATCCTATAGCCATGGAAGGGCCAAAAGAGGCATCGATGGTGTGGATTGATATGGCGCAGACCCCGAATAAACCCACCTATTATAATTGGGAGGTTTTTTTCATGCGCACCATGAATTCCGGTACAACGTGGAAAGACCTGAACCGTTTAACGAATGATACCAGCTACTCATATATGCCCACGCTTGCCTGGGGTGGAAACAAATTGATCACGGTGTGGGCGAATCGGGATGTAGCTGGAACACCGTGGAAATTGCGTGTTCGAACGAGCACGAACAAAGGCTTGTCCTGGGGCAGTGCCCTTACTATCCCAACAGGCGCCTCATCAGCGTGGCAGCCAGCCATGGTATGGAATGCAGCCAGAAGCGAATTCTTTATTGCCTGGATTGATTATGCATCTGGCATTCCTGACTTGCGTTCCAGTACTTGCAAGGACGGGCAGAACTGGACTCTGCCAATTACAATAAACTCACAGCCAAACAATGTTTTTCGTTACAAACCCCATGTGGCGTCTGGAGACGGTCTGTTGTATCTGGTGTGGGAAGAGTTGGTTCCCGGCTCTGGCGAATGGGTAATTGGGGTGGCTTCCCTACGATGAAAAAGTGCTTGATTAAGCATGTAAATTGGCCTGGAGTAAGGTGAGGGGGATGCATGGTGGTATTGTCCCCCCCCTCGCCCTGTCCATCTCCTATCAAGGGGAGAGGAGAGATCAATCCCTGTTTTTCAGAGAGATGTTTTGATTTTTGTCCGTGGTGCGTACTTACTTTACTTTCATCGCAGCCACCTTGTTGACGGCATTTAAATAGGCCTTTGCACTGGCCTCGATGATATCGGTACTTACCGCCCGACCCCCTATAGTCTTACCGTCCACCTCGATATTCACAAAGACCTCCCCCATGGCGTCTTTCCCGCTGGTAACGGCGCGGATGTTATAATCCTGCAGCTTGCCAGGGATACCTGTTGACAGATCGATTGCCTTAAAAAGGGCATCGATAGGGCCGTCGCCAATGGTGGCGTTATCCACCAGACGACCATCCTGTAATTTGAGTCGCACCCCAGCAGTCGGCACGGTATTAGGCCCGTAGCTGATACTGAGGCTTTCTAATTGAAAGATATGAGGGACTTCCATCTTTTCTATGCCGATAATGGCTTCAATATCCTCATCAAATATCTCTTTCTTCTTATCTGCAATATGCTTAAATTCCTCAAAAGCCCGTTCAAATTCGCTATCTGACAATTCGTATCCTAATTCCTTAATTCGTGTTTTTAAGGCATTCCGTCCGGACAACTTCCCGAGTACAAGCCTGGTTTTTAAATACCCGACGTCTTCGGGCTTCATAATCTCATAGGTTGTGCGTTCCTTAATCACCCCGTCCTGATGTACCCCTGACTGGTGTGCGAATGCGTTTTCACCGACAATGGCCTTGTTCCTCTGTACGCGGAGTCCTGTCAGTGTACTTACCAGTCTGCTTGTGGCAATCAGTTCCCTGGTGACAATACGGGTAGAGCGTTGGTAAAAGTCATGACGGGTCTTCATGGCCATCACGATCTCTTCCAGTGCGGCATTCCCGGCCCGTTCTCCGATACCATTGATAGTACACTCGACCTGTTGTGCGCCGGCCTTTATGGCAGCCAGGGAATTAGCCACGGCGAGTCCCAGGTCATTGTGACAATGTACGCTGATTATTGCTTTGCCGATGTTTTTGACATGTTCTTTTAATCCCCGGATAATAGCGGCATAGTGATCGGGTACGGCATAGCCAACAGTGTCAGGAATATTAACAGTCCTTGCACCGGCACCAATGACGGCCTCAACGACCTGAATGAGAAAATCCAGTTCCGTTCTGGAGGCGTCTTCCGGAGAAAATTCTACATCATCTACATATTTCCGGGCGTGTCTGACCCCCTTAACGGCTAAATGGATTATTTCTTCCTTTGCCTTGAGGAGTTTGTATTTTCGGTGTATTTCCGAGGTGGCGAGAAAGACGTGGATGCGTGGCTTTTCGGCCTTTTCCAGTGCCTTAGCTGCGCTGTCAATATCCTTCTCAACGGCACGGGCAAGACCCGACACGGATACTCCCCGAATCTCCTGAGCAATTCTGCTTACCGATTCAAAGTCCCCTGGTGATGAGACGGGAAAACCTGCCTCAATAACGTCAACGTTTAATAGTGCCAATTGCCGTGCAATCTGGACCTTTTCATTGATATCCAGACTGGCGCCTGGCGACTGTTCTCCATCACGCAGGGTGGTATCAAAAATAATGATATTATTTGTCACAAATATTTTCCCTTATTATGAAATTCATTTGTCAGCAATGAGCTATCAGCAGTCAGTTTTCAGCCAGAGGCTGTAGTGATAAAATTTTCGTATCAATTTAGTGTTTTGAAAAATTAAGCCCTGTTAAGGGCGTACTGTTTGTAGCATGTAATCGTTAAGATACGATTAGCTCCGTAGGAGCGACCTGTATATGATTGATATGCAGA
>JAUPKS010000023.1 GCA_030837315.1 Planctomycetota bacterium | reverse complement strand
TTTGTATGTTACCAATATATCAATACTTAAAAATATCTTGTAATTTCAAGGCAATAAATTATAATTGCGAAAATCATAGGAGCTCAGGCCACAAAATATGAATGCCATAAAATCTTTATTTCCTTGTGGCAGAAGCGGTTTGCACGATAAACTATTACCACGAAGTAAGACTTTGGCAGATTTCCTATTTGCGCAACCGAGACGATTACACTACCAGTTTAAAATTCTTGAAACATGAAGGTACTAAAAAAATTATTTTTTATCACAGCCACCTTTTCCATCCCTTTTTTTATCACAACGGTTCTCTTTGCTCAACTACCTGCCTTCCTCATTCCTCCCACTGAATTCAAGGCATTCGATACCCCCAACGATGCCGGGGAAACCATATCTCTTACCTGGTCTGCCTCCCCCAACGATGCCCCAGACGTTTTCTATATACTTTACATCGACAAGGATAAAAACGGTGCCTTTGAAAAGGAGGCGATTCGCATAAAGTCGAATACCAGTTATCGAACGAGCGCCCCGGAAATCTACGGCTATAAAAAAGGAAATGGCAATTATCACTATGTTCAGATATTCCCCAAAAAGGTTTTCAACGGGGAAACAATTGACAAGAGACAGGTCTATTACTTCAAGTTATCGATGGTAGCGGGGGATAGTAAAATCATCTTAGATACGATAGCCTCTGCCAAGGCGCATGGTAATTGGTTCCACATGAAAAAGATAAACAATTTTGTAATCATGATTATGCTTTCGGGCATTATTCTCTATTTTATTGTTCACGCACGGCGAAACCCTAACATGTTTTTACGAAAGATTGGAGGATTGGACGCCGTAGATGAGGCCCTGGGGCGCGCCACAGAGATGGGCAAGCCCGTCATGTTTGTTCATGGTCTGACCAGTCTGGGAAGTATTTCGACCATTGCAGCAATAAGTATTTTGGGCAGGATTGCGCGAAAGATTGCTGACTATGATGCCAACCTGAAGGTTGTTAATAATGATCCTATTGTCATGTCCGTAAGCCAGGAGGTGGTGAAGGAATCTTACCTGGAGGCAGGTCGCCCCGATGCCTACAACCCGGACAACGTCTTTCTGGTGGCCTCAGAACAGTTTCCTTACGTTGCTGCAGTAGGTGGTATTATGACCCGCGAAAGGCCAGCAGCAAATTTTTTTATAGGATACTTCTATGCAGAGGCATTGATCCTGGCAGAAACAGGTGCTTCTACCGGTGCAATCCAGATTGCCGGTACTGATGCCTATACCCAGTTGCCCTTCTTTATTACCACCTGTGACTACACCCTGATCGGAGAGGAGCTTTATGCGGCCAGCGCATATTTATCAAGGGAACCCATGCTCATGGGCACGCTTAGGGCACAAGATGCGGGGAAAGGACTCCTCATTATTATACTGATATTGGGTACTATACTGGCCAGTTTCGGATTGACATTTATCACGCATCTATTTGAGGCTTTTTAAAAATAATAATTACTATGAACTTTCTTAAACGTACTGTTCCCCTGATTATTGCTTTTGTCATGGGTGTGCTCATGGCTATGCAGTACTATGTCCCTCATAAACTTTCACAGGACTTGCTGGAGGTGGTATCCAGGTGGGATAGAATCATCGCAGGTTTTGCTGTATTTATTGGCGCTTATAGTTTGTTTCATCTCCACTGGACGAGAATTAAAAGAAAGGTAGAGGGTTGGGGATACAGCGTCTTTGTCTATTTCGGGGCCATTATTACCCTGATCTTTGGTTTTCTGAATGGCGGAAAATTTTTCTGGAATGACAAGCAGGAAGGCACAATGTTCGATTGGCTTTATTCCTATGTACAAGTACCTGCCGGAGCCACGATCTTTTCCATTTTGGCCTTTTTTATTGCTTCTGCAGCCTATAGAACCTTTCGCGCCCGTACAAACGAATCGACGGTATTACTCATTGCGGCTGTCATCGTCATGCTTGGAAGGGTACCCATTGGAAATTATATTTCTCACTATATCCCTGCAGTGGCCGATTGGATTATGGCAGTTCCTAACCTTGCGGCCAAACGAGGCATCCTTTTGGGTGTGAGTCTGGGGGCGATTGCGACCTCTCTCAAAATCATCCTTGGCATTGAACGGTCTTATTTGGGTGGGGGTGATTAGTGGAAAGGTTTTTACGAATAGACCGCCGCATTATCTTTGCAATTATTACCGTAGCGGTTATTGTCTCGCTTGTCCTGCGATTTGAGCTGCCCATACCCGCATCGGAACAAGTTCTGGGGATTTATGAAAAGATAGAATCGCTGCCAAAGGATTCCCACGTCATGATTGCCTTTGATTATGATCCTGCCTCTAAGGAAGAACTACAGCCCATGGCCGTTGCATTTCTCCATCACTGCTTTAGCAGGGATTTAAAAGTTATTGGTATGACACATTACCCTGGTGCCCCTGGACTCGCTGAACAGGCAATGACATCGGTGGCCAATCAATACCAAAAAAAATATGGGGATGATTACGCCTTTTTAGGCTATAAACCCGGATCAGCATCCCTCATTATCAATATGGGGGAAAACCTTTATTCGGCCTTTCCCAAGGATTTTTACGGGAATGATACAACGACAATGCCTGTCTTACAGGGTGTCGATTCGTTGAGAGAAATAAATTATTTATTCGACCTTGCTGCAGGGACTACGATAGAAACATGGATAGCCTTTGGGAAGGAAAAGTATAAATTTGAACTGGGTGCAGGATGCACCGCAGTGATGGGACCGGACATGTATCCCTTTCTCCAATCGAAACAACTGACCGGCTTGCTCGGCGGCCTCAAAGGGGCTGCAGAATATGAGGCGCTGGTAAACAAAAAAGCCAATGCCGTAAGCGGAATGCGGCCTCAAAGCGTGGTACATGTAATTATTATTATCTTTGTCATTTTTGGCAACGTGATCTATTTTATTTCTAAAAGGTCTGTACATGCGTAAGGATTCTAACTTTTTCATATTAGTTGGCACGATCGGTTTGTTCGTCTGCATTAACATCTTTTTAATGGCATCGGGGAAACTCCCTTTCTCCTTCGATGGATTTGGCATAATTCTTGGTGCAGGACTTACCCTGGCCATATACAGCTTCCTCTATAAGGACAACCCAGCTTTTAAGATTGTCGAGAATCTTTATGTAGGCGTTTCTCTGGGTTATACGATCATTATTACCTGGTTCAATTTCTTAAAACCCGACCTCTACGATCCCCTAATTGTCCCGATGTTTTCAAAGGCAACAACAAAGGCCCCTCAGTACGCATTAATCATACCCTCCTTATTGGGTCTCTTTATGCTGCTCAGATTTTCGAGAAAATTGTCGTGGTTAAGCCGTTGGACATTCGCATTTGTGGTGGGCCTTGGGGCGGGGGTAAGCATCCCGCGGGTCATCTCATCATTCATCCTGGAACAAATAAAACCCTCCCTGCATCCCGTCTTTTCTGGCGGAGAAACTATCTTCTCCAGCATCAACACGTTACTGATCATGCTGGGGGTTATCTCCGTGCTCATTTACTTTATCTTTTCTGTTGAACACAAAGGTGCGATTGGGAAGGTGTCAAAGATTGGAATCTGGTTTCTCATGATCTCCTTTGGGGCATCCTTCGGCTATACGGTCATGGGCAGGTTGTCGTTGCTTATCGGTCGTATTCAGTTCCTGCTGAAGGATTGGCTGGGTATTTTGCAATAATAATTTACAAAAAACCGGGAACGCACCCATTATATCAATCCTTGTTCAGGACACAGGAAGAAGCACGCATAGATAAAAAACTCTTGGAACAGGGAATTAATGAGGGGGGCTTTTTGGGCTTGGAGAGATGGAGCATGGTAACCCTATTTGTCGATATTTCAAAGAACTACCAACGCTTGCATTTTCTGAAAATGAAGTAATGATCAATGCAGCATTGTGTCGAGAACAATGGAAGAAGAAGGAATTATTCGTACAAGATATAACACAGCAAGAAATCTTTGAAAGGGTGGGGCCTTTATATTATATAAACCAGCTATGCTGCAACAGGAAATCCAAATCGGTCAATTTTTTTTCCAAAACTGATACCACCGTTTCGTGGTGTAAGACAATGAGCGCAGACTCAGTACAACTGCAGCACCACGCTCTTTCCATTTCATCCCCGCACTGCACAGCCGTTGTTTCACGATTACTTTACACGCCGCTTCGGTTA
>JAUPKS010000222.1 GCA_030837315.1 Planctomycetota bacterium | reverse complement strand
GATTTCTCTTAACTCTTTTTCCGTATAGACCATACCCGTCGGGTTACCTGGACTGTTCATGAAGAGCAATTTCGTTCTGGGCGTTATCGCTTTGGCAAGCGATTCTTTGGTTATCTTGAAATTTTCTTTGTCTGTGGTATTCAGAAATACCGGTTTTGCTCCTGCCATGATGACCATTTCAGGGTAGCTTACCCAGTACGGAGATGGAATAATGGCTTCGTCTCCTGTGTCACACAGGACGAGCACAACGTTCAGGATGGATTGTTTTGCCCCTGCAGACACCAGGATTTGGGAAGGGGCATATTTCAACTGATTGTCCTTAAGAAGCTTTTCACAGATAGCCTCTTTTAATTCAGGTGCGCCAGATGTAGGTGTGTATTTATTGTGGCCATCTTTGATGGCCTTGATTGCAGCATTTTTTATGTTTTCCGGTACGTCAAAATCAGGTTCTCCTGCGCCAAAACCAATTACATCAACGCCTTTTGCCGCTAATTGTTTTGCCTTTGCTGTAATGGCAAGCGTTGCCGACGTCTTTACCTCCCTCGCAATTCTTGATAACGCCATATACAAACATCTCCTTATAAAATCGTAATAGTTCACTCATTGATTAACATGTGTTACAGGGTTGTGAGATTTACGGTGTAAGTTGAAAATGCGTAAATCAGCACTTACAACGTAAATCTTACAACTGGTAACTCTTCGTATCCTTACTGCTATACTCCCTGAAGCTAACGAAACATCTTTCCTGGATTCAATATGCCTTTGGGATCCAAGAGCTGTTTAATATCCTTCATAATTTTCAATTCTCCTGGTGGAATTTCAAGGGATAGAAAGGCCGATTTTACAT
Source organism: Planctomycetota bacterium (assembly GCA_030837315.1). GTDB lineage: Bacteria > Planctomycetota > Brocadiia > Brocadiales > Brocadiaceae > Brocadia. The sequence goes on along the minus strand of JAUPKS010000222.1, from coordinate 7,101 downwards.
TGCCAATACCATGTTCTCCGGAAATTGTCCCTCCCACTTCCACGGTGTTGCGGAGGATTTCCTCAATCATCTTCTCTGCCAATGCCTTTTGCTGTTCTCCCTTATCATACATGACATTTACATGGATATTGCCGTCGCCGATATGCCCAAAGCTGGCAACTTTTAAGGAAGGATATCGTTTGTGAATGTCGGCTATCCTGTCTAATATCTCTAATATCCTGCTCCGTGGAACGCAGATGTCTTCGTTGATTTTATAGGGGGCTATATTATAGAGTGCGGGGGAAATGGCTCGTCTTACCTCCCAGAGTGCATCGCGTTCTTTATGACTTTTTGCAGGGATAACTTTGAGTGCGCGGTTTTCTAAAACGATTTTTTCTATGAGGGATGCTTCTGTTTTAACGCTTGATTCTCTTCCGTCAATATCTATAAGCAGCAAGGCATTCACCTCTGCGGGAATTTGAATTTCTTGATTGTATCCTTTAATACAGGTGATGCTGGATTTATCAATAAATTCAAGCGCCCGGGGCAAGAGGTTGTTGAAAATAATCTGACTTGCCGATTTTACGGCATCCTGAGGTGTTGCAAAAAAGACCAGAAGGGTTTCGATCTTTTCCGGGAGTGGCAGCAGTTTTACCGTGATCTGCGTGAAGACGCCCAGCGTGCCCTCAGAACCAACAAACAGGCGCGTAAGATCGTAGCCTGTGACACTCTTCAACGTCTTGCGACCCGTGTGGATGATACTTCCGTCGGCAAGGACAACTTCCAGTGACAGGATATAATCCCGCGTAACGCCATATTTTAAACCGGTGATTCCACCGGAACATTCGGCTACATTGCCGCCTATCGTGGAGAATGGGGCGCTGGCGGGGTCTGGTGGATAAAAAAGCTTATGTTTTGCAACCTCGCTTTGTAACGTTTGGGTGACAACGCCTGGTTCTACCGTGGCTGTAAGGTCTTCCGGAATGATCTCTACTATGCGATTCATTTGGGTGAAATCTAATACGATTCCACCTCTTAACGGTACAGCACCTCCGGTAAGCCCAGAACCTGCACCGCGGGGATAGGCTGGTATTTCGTGCTCATGTGCAAACTGTAATATGGTGGAAACATGCTGGGTAGATTGCGGCCGTACAACAACATCCGGTAGGTATTTTTGTTTAGAGCCATCGTATGAGTAACATATCCGGTCCTCGAGTATGTGCAGCACGTTTTCCTTCCCGATGAGCCGACTCAATTCTTGGGTCAATCCGTCTGTTTTTGACTTTTTATTGGCAGTAGTATTCATAGCACAACGTAACCGCGGATAAACTAACCCTCTTCGTGCCTCACATGCAATGGAAAATATTGAATGTCCTGTTTTATTAAAATTTCCTCTGTGAAAGCTAAAGGCTTACGGACGATTACTTTAGTAAATTGCGATATATAAGTCAAATCCTTTTCCATTCAGCCAGAAATGTCTTCATGATGTTTTTAGGCAGGAATCAATTTTATCGGCTTTCGGGTTGTCCAAAGGCTCAAAAATCAATTTTTGGGGATGATAAGGGAGGTTTCAAGTGAGGCTAGAAAGTTTTTCCGCTTTTCCTTTCAATCCATCCCCCTCCTACGACAGTATCGTTATCATAAAAAACGACGGCCTGTCCCGGAGTAATAGCCCTTTGTGGTTCATGGAATACGACACGTACTTTATCTATTCCGCAGGGATATACGGTAGCAGGTACCGGAATATGGTTATATCGAATCTTTGCCTGCACCGCTATTGGTGAATGTAGGGTATCGAGAGAAATCCAATTGAGTGTGGATGCTACCAATTCGTCTTCCATGAGTTCGTTGTCCGTACCGATCACGACGGTATTTTCCTGTGGGCTTATATCAACCACATATCTTGGTGTGCCCAGCGCAACGCCAAGTCCTTTACGCTGTCCAATGGTAAAGAAAGGTATCCCCGGATGTCTTCCCAAAATATTCCCCTGGGTGTCTTTGAGAATTCCCGGTGTTATCAAATTTCCGAACCTTTCATGTAAAAGGGAGTGATAATTATTATCAAGAACAAAACAAATATCCTGGCTTTCTGGTTTATCCTTGGTTTTTAAATTTAAGTTCTGGGCCACTTCACGAACAGACTCCTTGTTTGTCGTACCTAATGGAAAGAGGGTTCTTGAGAGTTGGTCCTGATTTAATGAGAACAACACATAGGATTGATCTTTACGAGAATCGGTGCCCTTTTTAAGGAGATACCTCTCCTTTGGCTTTTCCACCCTTGCGTAGTGTCCGGTTGCGATAAAATCAGCGTTCAGCATCCTGGCAAAATCCAGTAACCGGCCAAATTTTAATTCCTGATTGCAGAGAATACATGGGTTGGGTGTCCTGCCATTGAGGTACTCATTACAAAAGGTGTCAATGATACTATTAAAGGCATCTTTAAAGTTTAAAATATGGAACTGGATGCCAAGCTGGTCTGCTACTGTGCGGGCATCGTTCGCATCCTCAAGGCTGCAGCAGATTTTTGTCCTGGTTGTCGAATCGAGCTTGTCGATACCCAGACGCATGAATAAGCCAATGACCTCATAGCCCTGTTCTACCAGCAAATGTGCGGCAACACTACTATCAACGCCTCCGCTCATGGCAACAACAACTTTGGTCTTCATAAGATTAAAGATAACTTTTAGTCACAGAGTTATAAAGAAATTTGTTTAGTTTCGTCAACAAGCCTGCCTTCACCGGAATTAATAAGCAATGCTCGTTTAAGTCCTGTGCTTTTAAGATACGATTGTGGCTAAGCGTTTATTGCGGTTAAAGTTTAAGTGGTACAGGGGTAAAGGATGTTAAGAATATGATAAAGAGAATGATGCCCAGTATCCTGCGTTTGCGGTCGAGCTTGGTTGTTTCGTCTATTGGGGCGGGGTGTTTGAATCCGAAAACGAGGAGTAATATGGCAAATACCATCCAGCCGGGATACAAGAGAATCGCAATTACACAAAAGATAAAAATGCCTATCCGATATACAATACTACTCTTTTTGCCTAATAAGGCATACAATATGTGTCCGCCGTCGAGCTGTCCGATGGGAAGCAGATTGAGCGCTGTTACAAAGAGTCCTGCCCAACCTGCAAAGGCAACTGGGTGAAGATAAATATCCATGCCAATGGGTAGTTGTCCGATCACGAGTCTGGAGATACAGGAAAATAGTATGGGCTCTCCAAGTCCCAGGTATTGTGAGGTATCGCTGGGCACAGGACGCACGTCTGAGAGAATTAAGCCGATAATGATAGCGGGAATGGAAAAAACAAGTCCCATAATCGGACCTGTGGCGCCTATATCAAATAAAGCTCTTTTGTCGGGTATGTGCCCCTTCATCTTGATCACTGCGCCAAAGGTGCCAAAGGGGGGAAGAGGAAGGGGAAGAAAATACGGCATGGTGGCTGCAACGTGATACTTTCGGCACATGAAAAAGTGTCCTAATTCATGAGAAAGCAGAATCATCATTATGGTAATAGAGTACCACAGCCCATTAACATAGTAAGTGGTCAAAAACGTTGCAATAAAAAGCAAGACATGTATGCGCGCCTTGCTAAAGAAATTTAATGAATGAAACGATTCCATAATTGCTCAAATGGTATCAAAAAAAGACATCAAATTCAATGAGATTTGATCGTAGCTGATATAGGGAAGAGGGCTATGTGTGACTATTGTTTTTTTTGCGTAGTTGCCATAGTTTAAAAATGTGTAAGAGGTCGTTTCCCTATCGGATAAACGTTAAAACCAATTTCGTGAATTTTCTGATGATCTAAAATATTACGACCGTCAAAAAGAAAGGCCGGTTTTTCCATGTTCTCAAAAATCTTCTTATAATCCAATGTCTTATACAATTCCCATTCCGTCATAATCGCAATAGCATGTGCATGATGTGCTGCCTTATAAGGGTCGGTTTCGAACTCAACATATTCCCGAATGTCTTTTAAGTCTTGCTCTGCATTGTGTAATGCTTCCGGATCGTTTATAACAACGCGGGCGTGTTCTTCGACTAATTTTCTGACAACATAAATAGCTGGTGATTCCCGTGTATCACCGGTGTTTGCTTTAAAGGCGAAACCAAAAAGAGCGATACGTTTGTGAGCAATGGTATTGAACATTGCATGGATCATTTTTTGCACAAAGCGACCTTCTTGGTACTCATTGATCTTTACGACACTTTCCCAATATTGTGCAACTTCATGAAGACCGTAACGCTCGCAAATATAAACTAAATTGAGAATGTCTTTCCGGAAACAAGACCCGCCGAAACCAACACTCGCGTTAAGAAATTTCGATCCAATCCGGGAATCCATACCAATCGCATGGGCGACCTTTTTGATGTCGGCCTCTGTTCTTTCGCATAAGGCGGAGATGCTGTTGACGGAGGAAATTCTTTGCGCTAAAAATGCATTTGCCACTAGCTTTGAGAGTTCTGCGCTCCAGACATCGCACGTAATAATCCGATCCCTTGGAACCCAATTGGCATAGATTTCAACAATTTTTTCCCTTGCCTTCCGTCCCTTTTCAGTTTCCCGAGATCCGATAAGCACGCGATCTGGATTTTCCAGATCAGCAATGGCAGTTCCTTCGGCTAAAAATTCTGGGTTAGAGATCACATCGAAGTGGATTCCCTTGTTCTTCGCATTGAGAATTCGTTCCATAGCCTCGGCAGTCCGAACAGGCAATGTGCTTTTCTCAATGATGATTTTGTCTGATTCTGCGATACGAACAATGTCTCTTGCGGTTTTTTCCCAATACTGCAGATCGGCCGTTTTGCCGGCCCCTCCGCCATACGTTTTCGTGGGTGTGTTGACAGAAACAAAAATAATATCAGCCTTTTTTATATTTTCCTCGATGTCGGTAGAAAAGAACAAATTTCTGCCCAGAGCTTTCTTGACGAGCTCCAATAAGCCGGGCTCATAAATGGGTAACTTTTCTGTTTGCCATGCCATAATCTTTTGCGCGTTTATATCGGCTACTGTCACTTTGTATTGCGGACATTTAGCCGCAATCATAGCCATTGTAGGTCCGCCGACATATCCTGCGCCAATGCAAAGTATAGTTTTGGTGAAATTTTTATCAGGCATATCTTTGTGTTCTCTCAAATTACTTTAAAATAACGTAACAGTTTAGCTCGCCCCCCAACCGGCCTTCCCCATCAAGGGGGAGGAAACATTTTTCCCCGCCCCTAACCAGCACGTTTGCTAATCATTGTTACCAAATTCAATATTATAGTATTTTTATCGAAGATTTCAAATTTATATTTATTTTACATGGAGTATTTGCGCCACCCATTGCATTTTGAAAATTATTTGATTCTTACCTCCTGTCTGATATAATTTCATTTTGAAATAGTACGAATCAACCTTGGGGGATTTATATTCATGTCAGAGCAACGGAAAAAGGTGGTATTGGCCTATTCGGGCGGCTTGGATACCTCTGTGGCAATCAAGTGGATTCCCGAAAAATATAATATGGACGTCGTCACGGTGACCATCGACCTCGGTGCGGTAAAGGATTTGGATGCCATTCGGGAGAAGGCTTTAAAGATCGGGGCGAAAAAGGCAATTGTTGTTGATGCAAAGGACACGTTTGTTAATTATTTTATATTCCCTGCTTTGCAGGCAGGGGCATTGTATGAAGGGGTTTACCCGTTGGCGACGGCCTTAGGCCGGCCGCTGATTGCAAAATTATTAGCAGATGTTGCGCACGAGGAGAAGGCAGATGCTGTGGCTCACGGATGTACAGGGAAAGGAAACGATCAGGTGCGCCTGGATGTATCCTTACAGGTACTGAATCCCAGGCTTCAGATTATTGCTCCCGTAAGGGAGTGGAAGATGACACGCGACGATGAGATTCGATATGCTGAGGAGCACAATATCCCGGTAGAAGCAAAGATTAAGAGTCCGTACAGTACTGATGAAAATCTCTGGGGCAGAAGTATTGAATGCGGGATATTGGAAGATCCCTGGGCTGAACCACCAGAGGAGGTCTACAAATGGACAAAAAATGCACAGGACGCTCCGGATGAACCTGAATACATTGAGATTCATTTTGAAAAGGGGATCCCCGTTGCTATGAATGACGAAGAGATGGATGGGGTTACCCTCATTAATACCTTGAATGCGAGAGGCGGAAAGCATGGTGTTGGTCGTATTGATCACCTGGAGAATCGCCTTGTAGGCATTAAGTCCAGGGAAATTTATGAGTCCTCTGCCGCCGTCATATTGCATACTGCTCACAGGGCGCTGGAAGGTATGATTATGACAAAAGATGCCCTGCGTTTTAAAGATATCATCTCGGCACACTATGCCGATTTGATTTACAATGGGCTTTGGTTTTCTGCCTTTCATCAGGACCTGGTAGCATACGTATTGAGTAGCCAGCGTCTTATGAAGGGGACGATACGCGTAAAATTATCAAAAGGGACGTGTACTGTAGTAGGGCGCAAATCGCCACTATCCCTGTATAGTGAAAAATTGGCAACCTATCAAAAGGAAGACTCTTTTGATCACAGCGCATCCCTTGGATTTATCAAAATATACGGTCTGCCCGTGAAGATACAGGCCCAAAAGCAAATGGATGTACTGGCAGGAAGGGGGGCGCTGCATCTGGACTCGATTATGCCGCCGAAGGTTAAATCTCTTGGGAAAGCAGAGGGAGGACAAAAAAAGGTGAAGTAATGAAAGTGCTTTTGCTATTCCCACCATCGTGGCACCCTTCACAACCCTACCTCAGCCTGCCTTCTTTGACGGCATTTTTACGACAAAATGGTGTTTGTGTTGTACAGAGAGACGTAAATATTGAGTTGCTGGACATACTCCTAACGAAAAAGACATGCAGCGAGTTTTATCAAAAGATTGTCGATACTTTGAGGTCAATGGATATGCCCGGAGAGGCGTCCCGCCGGGGTGCTTCCCCGGATTATCAGGAAAAACGCCAGGCATTGGTGAGTGCACTGGAGCTGATTCCTTCGGTAATTGATAAGGTGGAACCTGCAAAAAACACCTTAAGGTCGGAAGGTTTTTATGACCTCGATCGATACATAGAGAGTGTTAATACAGTAAACGATGCCCTTGGGATTCTGTC
>JAUPKS010000221.1 GCA_030837315.1 Planctomycetota bacterium | reverse complement strand
TTTTTCAGTGCATACCCAAAATAATAGTGCTGATGGGTTCGCTTCGCTTAACCCATCCTACTCATTTTAATTCAACTTGATCACCATCTGGAATTAATCATCAATGACAATAGCTGTTACCGCCAATGATTCCCACCGCCCAGGGTGAAAGGCCTACATCAGGGATTCTCGTGTATTTATCTGTCGCGCCGTCAATGACGTAAACGGAATTGTTTGTTGAGCATGCGAGATAAACGGTTTTTCCATCAGGTGTCGTTGTCGCAGTTTCCAGCATTAGCCCTTCACCAAACTTAATTCGTTTTAATTCCTTGTATTTCTCCATGTCGATCACGTATAAGGCACTTTCCGGCTGGCTGATGATATACGCCTTTTTGCCCCCATTTACAAAATTTACCCCGGTCATCCCCTCACCGCCGGGAAACGTGGTTATCACCTTATTGCTCTTCACGTCGATTACGGATACCGTCTGATCATCGTTATTGGGAACGACCACCTTTGTTCCGTCGGGAGACACATAGGCACGCCATGGATTTTTACCTACGGGAATGGTTTTCACGATACTGTCCGTTCGCGTATCAATCACCGCTACCTGATTGGAATCACCGTCGGCTGCATAGATATACCTTCCATCCGGGGTCAATGTGGGATTAACAATACCGTTTATTTCCGAAAGTCTTTTGTCCAGATTCAGTGATGACAATACATGGGAACTGCCAACGTAAATCGTCTTGATAAGTTTTTGGCTCTTTACATCAATAACACCAATCTCATGGGCGCCAAGGTTCGATACATAGACCTTGGACATATCGGGTAATATGGAAAAACCAGGGATTCTGTTTACTTCTTGATTATTCACGAGATCTACGATTGAAACAGCGCCCTCTTCCCTATCGCAGACATATGCCCACCTTCCGTCGTGTGATATGACAAAATGCTCGGGGGCAATACCTAAACGTATTTTCTTGGTCTCCCTGGTTTTCAAGTCGACAATTACGGCGTAATTTTTTTGCTTAACAAGAGCCTTCTAATGGGTGACCCTAAGAAAATCTATAAAAGTTATTTTGGGCAAGAGTGAATGCTTGGCTTCTTAATTGGGTAACAGCTATTAAAAAGGATAGTCTATCAGTTAGATTTTTCATCTTATTCTTCCAGGCGGAATCTAATAGGGATTGTCACCTTGGATTCAATAGGTATATCTCCTATCCGTTCAGGTTGGAATCTCCAATATCTCACTGCTTCTAAAGCTGCCTGATCAAGCAGTTGATAGCCACTACTCTGTTTAACTTCAACCTTAACCGCCATACCTTTCCGATCTACCTCTACCATGAGCATCACCAATCCTTCCTGATGCATTTGCTTTGCAAGGGGAGGATATTTTGGAGGGCGATTCTGAAAATAACCAGGTTTGCTTTTCGTCCTGATCGTTCCTTGAGAAGTGCGTGGTATGGTCTTAACCGTTTCCTGCTGTTTTTCCATTGTGGACGTAATAGATTTAACCGTATCTACGTCTGGTTGTGGCAATTTAACCATTTCCTGCTGTTTTTGTGTTGTGGACGCAGTGGGTTTAACTGTATCTACATCTGGTTGCAGATGGGCAACCTGTTCTTCCTGCGGCACAATCTTAACTGTTTCCTGCTGTTTTTCCGTTGTAGATGTAATGGATTTAACTGCCTCCGTATCTGATTGTGGCACAGCAGCCACCAGATCAACGTCTATGCCCTCACTGGCTGATTGGACGCCGTATTGAACAGGTTTAACAAAAAGCTTTCCGCCAACAAAAAATAAAACACCATGTATGAATAAGGCAAGCACAAATCCTTTAATCATGCCGTAATTGCCGGGCTTAATCCGGTGGTAGTCGAATCTATCCGTTGTCATTTTTGCAAAGGTTCTCCCTGCTTTGTTTGAATGGCAACTTTCGTGATTCCTGAAAATCTTACCTCATCAAGTATTTGAATTGCATTGCCAAAATAGGCTTCTTTGTCCCCATTAATAAAAACCCTCACGTCTGGATTCTCTGTCTTTAATTGTTTCAGGCGCTGGGCTAATAGGTCAAGAGCCAGTTTTACTTGATTTAGGTATATATCTCCTGTCTTGGTGATGGTAATGGTTACCGCTGCTTCACGCTCTTGAGAGGCGCCCGTAGCGGCCGAAGGCAAATTCACACGAATACCCTGATTCTTGACCATCGAAAGTGAAACCATTACAAAAGTCGCCAGGAGAAAAAATATGACATCAATAAGCGGAATGATCTCTATCCGTGCCTTCCGTCTGGTTGATAGTGGTGGTATCTTCATAAGTCTTTATCCTGTTTTAAAAGCAAAAGTTCGAGATGTGTGGTGGCGTCCTCAATTTCATGCCTGGCTTCTTCAAGGCGTGCGTTGAGATAATTAAAAGGAATGAGTGCGACAATGGCAGTGAGAAGGCCGTATGCGGTGGCAATTAAAGCCTCGGCAATGCCGCCGGTAATAGCCGTAGGCGCTTCAAGCTCCTTACCACCCAAAAGGCCAAAGGCTTGTATCATGCCGGTCACCGTACCAAAAAGACCCAGAAGCGGTGCAAGGGTAATAATGGTGTCTAGCAACGGAAGCCCCCGGTTAAAACGTTTGAGTTCCTTATTTGCAGCCTGCAAAAGGGCGTTTGAGAAGGCTTCGTGACGATGGCGAAGACCGTAAATAAGGGTGACGGCAACAAAGTCTTTGCTTCCCTCGCCTATTCGCATCGCTTCTTCAATTTTCTCTTTCTCAACTTCGGAAAATATTTTTTCTATAGTTTCAGGACATCTTGATCTTTTTTCGCGTATAAGAAATATAATCCGCTCTATAACTACGGTCAGGGCTGCCAAAGATGCAATGAGGATAGGCCACATGACAGGCCCTCCCCTTAAGAATAAATGAAACATTTTTCACTCCTTTTTAAAATTTAGAATCGGAAAGTCAGCGTAGCACGACCAGAAATAGGTTCAACCGATTTAAAATGAATGTCATTATGGGGTGTGTCCTCCTCTTTCAAACGCGATGGATAATAATAGTCAATCTCATGATCCCTGTTGTCGAGGAGATTGAAACCCTCGACACTGAGAGTCCAATTTTTGTTGAAGTTGTAACCCACTTTCGTGCTCAGCATACTGGTAGAGTCGGAGCGGATGCTATTGTCTTCCGTAAGAGGACGAGTGCCAAAAAACCGCAACCGTAATTCACTGAAAAGGCCGCGTTCTCCTGGCTGATGGAACGCAATTCCGGTGGCTATAACGCTGTCAACCGCGTCAGGGATATACCTTCCTTGAATTCCGAGATCATCGTTAACGACAGTTTCACGAAACCTGGCGTGTGAAAATGAGAAATCTGCATCAAGAGCAAGCCATTTGGTGGGCGTATAGTAATTTGTCCACTCGACACCATAACGCCGACTCGAATCGCCAGCCTCGGTACTGCCGGAATCTCCAGAAAAAACCAGTTCCGAATCCATATCCAGCAACCACAACGCCAACGTGCTTTGCAACCCTTTGACGATCGTTGTGCGTAAGCCAATTTCCGCCCCTTTTGTACGTACCAAAGGATCTGCAGATTTCACAGTGTCTCCCGTCTTTGGATCAATCTGTTGTGTCACGCCGCGACCAGCATTACTGTGGAAACCGAGGCCGGCGCTCAGGTAATACTCCGTTTCGGCCCACGGACCGAAGATAAGCGATCCTTTGGGACTAACGATCGCATCATCCCGTGTGCCGGAGTTTGCAGACAAATCACTATTCACATCGAAATAATAATAATCCATTCGCAATCCACAAACCGTGCGGAATTTTTCCGCCCATTGAACCTTATTCTCGACATAGGGGGAAAGACTCGACTCCCACACATCATCCTTACGGGTTGTATCAGAAATCGTTTTACCGTCATAATCAACCTTATCCGCCCGCTCCCGGTCTATAGTTTGGAACAAACCGTTTTTAATCGAATCGCTGCGTATTTGCAGGCCGACGGTGTTTTCCATATCACGGCTAAAGATATCGCTGTACCAGGTATGACTGGCCTTTAACCCGCCGACTCCCCGCTGGTCTTGTTGTTCGAGCTGATCGCCCTGGGGGCTGTCGAGAAAATACGTGAAATTGGAAAATAAATCCAGGTCGTAGTAGAATCCATAGAACAATACCTTCGTGGCAGAATCTGCATCAGCGCGGTGCCACTCAGCGGAAAGACTATGGCGTTGCGAGTCACCGCCGTCGCTTGAATCCAGAGAATCGAAACGGTCGAAGCCAGGAACTACATCCAGGGCACGCCGGGCAATTTGGTCGGTCGCGTTCCAGTCCCCGACATACGACATGGAGGTTACGCTATAGCCCCACTCTGCGGTACCGCGGCTATAGCTCAATACACTATTTATCTTCTTGTAGTCGTCCGGCTCGGTCCAGGGCCCGTCGTTATGAAATAATTCAACTGCGTAAAGGAGATTTCCACTCCCGATATGATGTGATGAGGCGAACAGGCCACGTTCGTATCCGAAACTGCCTCCCTCCACCTGCGCTATACTTTGCGGAAGAAAATCAACATAGTGGATGTCTGCTGCGCCGGCGGATGAAAAATTGCCGAGGTCTGCAGAGTAAACCCCTTTTCGGAAATCCACGCGCTCGATCAGTTCGGGGATCATGAAATTCAAATCACTATAGCCCTGGCTATGCGCATGCGAGGAGAGATTCACCGGAACGCCGTTGACCGATGTGGCAAAGTCCGTTCCGTGGTCGAGGTTAAAGCCGCGCAGAAAGAACTGATTCGCTTTACCGGCGCCACTGTGCTGGGTAACGATAACACCGGGAACTGTTTCCAGCACTTCACCGGGACGTGACAAGGTGCGATATTCCAATTCCTCTATGCCCACCGTACCTTGAGACGCCGCACCTGCAATGCCGAGCAAACTGTCCGCGCGTCCATAGACAGTCACCTCCGGCAAATAAAATGCATCTGTTGCGGGAGATGCTGAATTTGTGGATTGTTGAGCGGTGTCCGATGAATTACCGGTATTATTACCCCTCAATTCTGATTGCTCAGCAGAATCTACACCTGCTACCTCTGACGTCGAAGAACCGGCTTCGACTTGTTCGTCTGTTACGCTCTGCATTGATGATTGTTTTAGAATCTCCCCGCTGCTCTCTGCTTCCTTTTCTTCCAAAAGATGTTTCTTCGGGACTGGTTCTGCAATTTCTCCAGCCGATGCGGTTTTACAATAAAAATTAAACGCTAAAATAATTACCGATAAAATAAATAGATACTTCATTTGCATCCATCCTTTCCCCTCGGAAATAAGAATTGACAAATTCATGTGCAAACAGGTCTCCTGGCTTCCGGGTCTTCCTACTTTCTGCGCCTTCCCGGAAAGCCGTTTAAATGGCTTTCCAGTGGCATATTACAGCGTTCGTCGCCGGTTACAGTTGCGGGGCAGCTCCCGTTTCTACGGGATTCCCTGACATTTGAACTTTTAAAGAATATATAAATAAAAAAACCCGTTTCATCGCGTAAGAAGAAACGGGTTTTCATACTATAGGAATCATCGCTTCACCTCCTTTACTCCGAAGAAGTTTATTTCAGCACACATTACAGGCAGGTCTTCTGACTGGCGGATCATCCTACTTATTGCACCTTCCCGGAAAACCGTTTAAACAGGTTTCCAGTGGTTCTTGCAACGTTCGTCACCGATTACAGCGGCGGTACCGTTCCCTTTACTCCTAATTTCTGACACAAGGATTTGCGTAGTAATTATCGTCAGAAATTAGTTGGAGATGGGATTCCCTTTAGTCCCCACGGATTATGGAGACACCTATAGGTAGTTTATTATTTCATAATGAGCTGTTACGTTACATAGTACACTCCTTTTATATTCATGGTAAATTCAACACACTATAGACCGTATTCATATTCATATTCCCACGAACAATGTCAGCCAATTCATTGTATCTACGCTCTTTTATACTTTTAAAATCTACGGCACTTCTCTTCGTCGGCTTTAATCCTTTTTTCAACCTCAGGTAATCAAGAAGCCTTGACCGAAACCCATCGTTATCAAAGATACCATGAATATAGGTACCTATTACATTACCACTGGCAGAAACACAGCCGTCCAGGATATCTACCATTTTCCCTGCCCGTTCTGTAATCCTTGCAAATGGCCTGATAGAATTATGGCCGTTG
>JAUPKS010000220.1 GCA_030837315.1 Planctomycetota bacterium | reverse complement strand
ATGTCTGCCCACCCATTCTATTGGAATCAAATGTTATTCTTTTAAACTCTTTCATGTAATATCTCCGTGGCGTAAAATATTTATTTTTTTTAAATGACCTTTAACTACCGGTTCGAAATATCCATCTCATTACAGACTATCGGTGCTGGCAGATTGATATAAAACACACTCAACAGCAAGATTAAAGACCCGACACCAAGGCCTCCGTTCTCAGCTGCAAGATTAAAGACCTGACCAAAAAAATTTCGCAATCAAGATTTATTGGTCTTAAAAATTTTCTAAAGCAGTATCTTCTAAGCCACAAATATTGGCTATACAGCGTAAGGTTGATTGATATAATTCACAATCTAAAATTGTCATCTTTAGCTGTTTCTCTAACGGTAAGATTAGCAGCGCAGCTTTTTGCGTCCGTTGAAGTGGCAGGTTAGAGTTTTTCATTTCTGAATATTTCTACAAGGTTGTTAAATTCATCTTTATTATTTTTTTTTGACTCAATAAACCATTTTTCTGATTCATTCTTATTATTTTGTAGTTGAGATATCTTTCCAATAAAGAAACAAATAGCAGATTTACTTGAAGATGTAATTTCTGGAGCTATATCCAGCACTCTAATTAGGAACTGCCTATATTTTTCAAGCATGTTTATATTATCACTTGTTTTTGCAAGGGAATAAATATATGGACCTTGATTGTAATAGGATATGCCAGAATTCGAAATATAGTTTTCTGCTATATTCGGTAGCCCGATTAATGCAGCAGATAGGACGAGGTTTGCACTTTGATTACTCCGCACTGTGAAGAAAATATCAGACACAAAACTCATTGAAATTGCTACTACTGTAGCAGCTGTTGCAGCAGGGTATAACCAATTATTTTCTAATACGCCTTTTCTTTTTTTTTCATAATTAACGAGTGCAAAAGCATCTGGGGAACGCACTGTCATTTCAGGCTTATCTGGTATGCAATACTTACCCTCTAAAATAGTTGTTATTGATATTGAATCTTTTAGTTTTAGGAAAGGTATACATAATTCTAATGAGTCACCATTTTCTTCAATTTCATAATCTAAGCCTTTTGTTGTTTGAACACCGCCGTTCCTAATCTTACCAGTTGTTGTTTTTAACTTTACGACAATGTCTTTAATCGTCTTGGAAGAAGGATTCTCTATATTTACGATATTTGCACCAATATACTTATCATCAAGCTTGAGAGGAATTGAGTTTTTAATCATAAAGCGAAGTTTTGGCTTTCTTCTCTTTATGTATTCGACAATAAGACCAGCTAATACCGTAATCAGCAGGGTGGCCACAGAGGTGGTTAAAATTGTTGATAGACTATCCATTACTATCCACTCCTTTTTATCTCTAACAAGTAATTGAACAGTTTATGTATAACATTACTTTTCGAATATTATCCTGAAAGATTCTGTCATTTTTGTAGAATCTCTATGAACCGACGACTCCTATTATCTCAATACTTGTAACAAATATCTTAAAAATTGCAAACCTAAAATTCATTTATTTAAAACACTTATGTATAACCGTCAACTATGATCAAATTATAACCGAAAACCATGGAACAGAAAAATTAAGCAAAGAGAGAAGGTTTAATACTTATTTCTTTGACATGCCTTTTCTTCTTTCCAACAAACTGCATTCTTTAAACTTCAACAATTCAGAAGTATTCGTCCAATAAATAACATTGACCTCGTAAGATAATAAGGTAAAATTTATTTCTATAAATACTTTGACAATAATAATCTTAGGAATATCCCTATTAGAATTTGAGAAAAACTGTAATCAACCATAACCAATGAAAACCCTATATGGAGATATGTATATGAGTGTAAATCAAGCAACTGCTGAGGTTTTCTATACCGCTTTCAAGGCGCTGAAGAATAGCGAAAGAGAGGCTTTTTTTGAGAAAATCATGGGTGACAAAAAAATGAGGGAAGACTTTATTGATATAGCCCTGATCGAACATGCAAGAAAGGAAAGGGGTAGACCAATTTCAGCAAAAGAGTATTTTGCAAAGCGCCGTAAAGCAGGAAATACTCAGTGAGTCATTATACTGTCCTGTTGATGCCAAAAGCAAAGAAAGACCTTGATGGTTTTTTCGGTATGGCAACGCGTCCTTTTCGAGATATTGTTAATGTCTTCATTTTACAACATCATATAGGGGTCAATATCAACCATCGTTTGCACGGTTTTTGACGGTTTTAGCATGTCTGCAACGCCATGAAGTGCATCATGAATACTTGCCTGGTTTTGTGCCTTTAATAAAATATGCCATCGGAACAGGTTGTTGATTTTCGTCATGGGGGCCGGTGACGGTCCGAGTATTTGCAGCTGGTTCCCCTGTGTTTTGGCAATCTCTTTTAGCTTATCCGCAACAAGAGAAGATTTTTCTTTGGTTTTGTCCTCATGTGGGCTGCGAAAGATAATCCGTGCCATTTTTCCAAACGGAGGATAATTCAATTGTTTTCTATATCCCAGTTCTTTCTTTGCAAACCCTTCATAATCGTGGGCTGCTGCATACGTGATGCTGTAGTGCCTGGGGTTAAAGGATTGCACCACCACCCGTCCTCCCCTCGTCCCCCTGCCTGTCCGGCCAGCAACTTGTAAGATGAGTTGAAAAGTCCGTTCGCTTGCACGGAAATCGGGCAGGTTCAGTAGCGTGTCCGCCGAGATTACTCCAACCAGGGTAACGTTGGGAAAATCCAGCCCTTTTGCAATCATCTGTGTACCAAGCAATATTTGAAACTCCCCCCCTTCAAATGCAGTTAAGGCCTTTTCGTGGGCATCACGTACACGCATGGAATCGCTGTCCATCCGTATTATTTTATAATTGGGGAACTTGGCTTTAATTTCCTCTTCAATCTTTTCCGTCCCAAAACCACGATAGTTAATGTTATTGGCCAGACAATCCGGGCATGATTCCGGTGGATGGGTTTCTGCATGGCAATAATGGCATAAGATAGTATTGAGTTTTTTATGAAAGGTCATGGGGATATCACATCGATTACATTTTAATACAAACCCACACCGTTTACAGTTAATATACGGCGCAAACCCTCTGCGGTTCAAAAACAAGATCACCTGTTCCTTCCGGGCGAGGGATTGTTTCATGTAATATTCCAGCCGTTGGGAAATAATGTTGAACCCCCTGCGTTTACGAACCTCTTCCCCCATATCAACAATATCGACAGTTGGGAGTTGCCGTTCACCAACCCTCCTGCAAAGGACGATCTTTTCGTAGTTTCCGTTCAATGCCTGATAGTAACTTTCCAGGGAGGGCGTAGCCGTACCCATGATCACCATGGCGTTCTCATAGGTTGCCCTGAGGATGGCGATATCCCTGGCATTGTACCGCGGGTTATTTTCCTGTTTATAGGTGTTCTCGTGTTCCTCGTCGATAATAATCAGCCCAACATTTTTCAGGGGAGCAAAAATGGAGGATCGCGCACCAATGACGATATCCACCTTGCCTTCTTTAATATCGTTCCACTGTGATTGGTGGAATGTCCCAAGGAGGTTGCTGTGTAATACGGCCACCTTGTTGAATCGTGCCTTTATCCTTTGAATAGTTTGTGGGGTAAGAGATATTTCAGGGACGAGGTATATAGCCTTAAGACCGTGTTCAAGCACCCTGGTAATGGTTTGAAGGTAGAGTTCAGTTTTTCCGCTGCCCGTAATGCCGTGTAGCAATATAACACCCGGCTTGGGTTGTGTAGTATTGTACAGGAAAGATTCCTTTCCTCCATTACATATCTTTACCTCGCCCGCCGCCTTTACTTGTAAAGAATCTCCCTGTTTGCCTCCTTCGGTAGGAGGGAAACTGTATGCTTCCAATTTTACCACCCCCTCATCCCCTCCTTGCGAAGGAGGGGACAGAGGGGTAGTTGAAGATGATGGTATTTGATTGCGATGGTAAAGCTCTGCAAGTTTTTTGCAAATGATATCGAAGGCGTTTTGCTGTTCCTGGGTAAGGGTTAAATGTTGCTGCAATTGATCGACATTGCGAGGTGTGGTTTCAGCATCCTGGAGTTTTTTTTCAATAATAACAAAACCTTTTTTCTCCAATTGACGAAGGCCGGGCATGTTGCAACCACTGATGCGGATTAATTCTTTTGCGCTTATTTCATCAGGATGTTCTAAAAGGATTTCCAGTACCCTGGCTTGTTTTGGTGCGCGGGTTTTCATCTGTAAGAAGGCTTCCTGATTGAGGGCTGAGGTATGCCCGCTCCCTCTCACAAAGGTGTTCCATTTTTCTTTTATACGGCTGCGAACAACGGGTGGAATAACGGCGTAGATCGCTTCCCCCCATCCGCACAAGTAATAAGACGATAACCACCGCGTGATCTTCAGCATGAGATCGTCGGCCAGTGGGGCATTATCGATTACGTTAATAATGTCCTTTATTTTATATGGGGAAGGAGTATCCGTAAATCCGACACAAAAACCGGTAATTATTTTGTTGCCAAAGGGTATTTTTACCCGCATACCCGCGGTAAGGGTTTCTCGTAAGTGTGCCGGAACGCCATAATGAAACACCCTATTTAAAGGGATATTGACAACTACCTCTGCATATAATTTTTGCGACATTTGATTTGCTTGCTGGGTCTGATTCTCTGATATTAGATCACTTTTACCTATGGGGGATGGGTCTTGATTTAAAAGGCTGGTATACATAGATTCTTAATTTTGAATAGTAAATGGAATGGTAAGATACTAGCAAAATATGGAGTATCATGTCAAGGTATATAAGGCACAACGCAGCAGTTCGCAGGCGTGTCGACCGGTCTGGTCTCGCACCCACAGCGTGAGCGCCCTGAAAGATGTCGTCCCAAACCAGGAATATGCCAGATTCGCACCTTTCGGTAAGCGATGACTTTGAAGAATAACTTGGAGATTTTCGCGCCGCCGAAGGTGTCGTCTTAAACACGTTTACCCTTGAGGTTCTGCCAAAGACGGCTGTCAGCACCTGGCGTGCAAAGTGGCGTGTCGAAGATAGGGCCGTTAATCAAACATAGCCAAATTCCGGGGCTCAACGTGCTGATGGCTGACTCCTCAAGGCGGAACCACAGACAGTTTTGTAGGTTGGGGAAAGCGAAGCGAACCCAACAAAACCATGGTCTTGATGGGTTCACTTCGTTTAACCCATCCTACCCAACTGTTTTTGTAAGGAATGCCTGAAAATCAATTCCTTCATCTCTGAAACCGCCTTCTGGATGCCGTCAAAGACCGCCCGTGACACAATGCTGTGTCCAATATGCAATTCTTCAACGTCCAGGGATTTTACGAGTAATCCAACGTTCTGATACGTCAGCCCATGCCCTGCATTTACCCGTAATCCCAATTTTTGTGCGGTTTCCATACCTCTCTGAAGTTTTTCAATCAATTTGCTCTTAGAAATATCATCTCTTGAATTGGCATAATTTCCCGTATGGAGTTCAATATACTGCGCCCCTACGTCCCCTGATGCAGATATCTGATTTTCTTCGGGGTCGATAAAAAGACTAACAAGGATACCGGCGTCCCTGAATCTTTTGACGACATCCACAAGTACCTTCTTTTGAGCAACGACATCCAATCCACCCTCTGTGGTAACTTCCTGCCTTTTTTCAGGTACAAGGGTTACCTGCTCCGGTTTCGTTTCAATTGCAAAATCTACGATCTCTCGGGCAACAGACATTTCGAGATTCAGCTTGGTATATACCGTTTCCCGGAGCAATCTCACGTCACGATCCTGTATATGTCTTCGGTCTTCTCTCAAATGAACGGTAATGACATCAGCGCCACCAAGGATTGCAAGAGATGCCGCCGTCACCGGGTCGGGTTCGAATGTCCTTCTCGCCTGCCGTATCGTAGCAACATGGTCTATATTTACCCCCAACTTCATTATTTTGCCTCCGCAGAACGTATGGTTTCCCTGATATCCAGGTGAACCTCGGGTGATTTATCAACAAGTTCGATGTTTTTGGGTAGAATGAGTTTTACTGGTTGTTTATAGGGACCCGGCGGTTTTAACGAAGTAACATCTATATACAACACGACATCTTCGACATTCAGCTTATCCAGTAAAAGCTTGGGGCCTTTCACCTTTACATTGGAGAATTCATCCTGCAGCTTAATCGCATAAGGATTTTCTGCGGGCCCTATTATCTTAATCTTTATCTTCTCAAATAATCTTGTATCCTGTTGCTCCACAATTTGTAACCATACCCGAACGTCTTCATTACACACGACCGGCACCGAAACGGTTTTATCGCCCCGTTTAATTGCCACCTTCTGGTCTATTACGATCCTCCAGGGGAACGTGCGGTTTTGCTCTCCCGTAATTCCACCGATATCAACGAGAACCGTATTGATAAAAGATGCTTCTTTTAAGGCATTGAGCGGCCCGGTAACTTCCACTTCCCCCGGGAATATAAATTCATTTGCAATACCATATCCGATAGCCGGTTCGCCTTTTTTTTGTAAACTGACCTTTAGTTTTTTCTTTTGTAATTTGCCAAGCACAATGTCGACTTTATCAGGATATACTGAAACCAATTTAACGGCATTTGGTAGATCCAGGTGCTCCCCCGTTATAAAAATAGTCTGTTTGATCTCATCTTCAATCACATCCGGAGATTCCTGTACGACATACCTTGCCTGAATTTTTCGATCTTTTATCATATCCTCAACCGTATCGATAACATTTTGCGGGCCGCGGAGATATATGGTAATCTCTTCTGTTTCCTGTTCAAGTATGGTAATACCTTCCGGAACGGTAACAGTCAAGCCAACAACCTCTGTTAAATCTCCCGTGTGCCGATTAATGGCATACAACCAAAGGGTAACAGCCATAACCAATGCCATGAGTTTTGTGGGAATGTTGCCAGTAACCATTTTTTTGATCACATCTGGGTACTCCTTGCTACGCCGAATCTTTCTGTGGATAGCTCATCAAGTATCTTTTTTAATCCTTTCTCATCGATGTTTCGATTTAATACCCCTTTAAAACCCGTTGAGATTGCGCCTGTTTCTTCCGATACAACAATCACAATAGCGTCGGTTTCTTCTGTGAGTCCAATACCCGCCCGATGGCGTGTACCGAGACTTTTTGATAATTCGGTATTTTCAGTAAGCGGAAGGAGACAGCCCGCCGCACTTATTTTCTGCTCCCGAATAATAATAGCCCCATCATGCAAGGGAGAATTCGGCCAAAATATGGTACCTATCAATTCACTCGACACATCCGCATTTAATTTCGTTCCCGTCTCAACAAAATTACCCAGACCGATATCTCTCTCGATAGCAATTAATGCACCGACCTTGTTTTTTGATAAATTTTCAACTGCCTTGATAATTTCATTGGTCATTTCTTGCTGTTCAGACTTTAAAAACATACGAAATACAGGGTTTTGACCAAGCCGTAACAACGCACGCCGGAATTCTGGTTGAAAAAGAATAATAATCGGAATGATAAATACCGGTACAAACTCTGTCATTAACCAATCGATGGTGAAGAGTTGTAATTTTCTCACAAAGAATAGTACGCCAATGGAGATCAAAACAATAATGAACGCTAAACCCCTTAAAATGCTCGTTCCACTGGTACCCTGCATGATTCTTAATACAACATAGACCACCATATAGATGAGAAATATCTCACCCAGTGACCTGCCGATCATCCAGCCGTTTACATTTTTGAATAAATCAGATATGATTTCAAACATTACCTATTCCTGATTGCATCACACATGGTGACCACCTGGACAGATTCACGCACGTCATGTACCCGCACGATATGGGCGCCGTTCATGACCGCAACGGCAATGGTTGCAAGCGTTCCATACAAGCGTTCCTGAGCGGAAAGGTTTAAAATAGTGCCGATAAACTGTTTCCGGGATGTCCCGACCAGTATGGGGAAACCCATACTTTGAAACTCCTTTAACCTTTTTAAAATTTCCAGATTCTGTTGCACGGTTTTTCCAAAACCGATACCAGGGTCTAAAATAATTCTGTCTTTGTCTATTCCAGCGTCAATTGCAATGGAGATAGATTTCCTTAAAGAAGACATTATTTCTGATAATACATTTTTCCGTATAGGATATTTTTGCATTGTCCGGGGTGTACCTTTTTTGTGCATAACGATGACAGGTACATGCGACCCTGCAGCAACCTGTGCCATCTTTTTATCCG
Source organism: Planctomycetota bacterium (assembly GCA_030837315.1). Taxonomy (GTDB): domain Bacteria; phylum Planctomycetota; class Brocadiia; order Brocadiales; family Brocadiaceae; genus Brocadia. Next base: position 4,411 of record JAUPKS010000220.1, on the reverse strand, counting down.
AGAGTAATCCACCGATATCATTTATGATTGATGCCCCGGCATCAATAGCCTTTTCTGCCACCTTTGCCTTATAGGTATCGACGGAAATAGGTTTCCGTAACTTTTTCGATAATTTTTTTATGACGGGAATCACTCGATTTATCTCTTCTTCCTCCGATAGGGGAGATGCGCCAGGCCTCGTGGATTCACCACCGATATCAATGATATCAGCCCCTTCTTCTGTCATTTTGAGCGCATGCTCAATGGCATTTTCTCCAGCATCATATCGTTTCCCATCATAAAACGAATCCGGAGTTACGTTCAGGATTCCCATGACATATGTTTTACTGCCGAGATACAATGTGCCGCTGGGATACGGCACATCAAAACATTCCCTTTTAATAATATCACGAGTATTTTCAGCCGTTTGTTCGTATTCGTAGAGATGCGTGTTCATTCTCGCAGTATTACCAGTCCTCTTCCATCGCATCCACAATATTTTGTGCAACCTTCACAAATGCTTCACTGCTGGAGGAAGTAAGTGTTTCACTTCTACCAACGATAAATTCTGTTTGCCTTCTGATGTTTTTTCGCTCAACAATAGTCCTTCCGGTTCTTCTGTCTACCCATCGAATTTCAATTCCAACGGACACGCGGCTCTCGACTATGTTATCACGGGTATTTTCAATTAATACATTTTCATCGACACTGGTAATCTTCCCAAACAAGATGGAATCGGCCTCATCCTTGTCCACAATGTTAAGACGCGTCCTGAGTAATATCTGATCACGTACGGCCTTGGTAAGGTCAAATTCATATCCCCTGCGAAATGTATTGTTATCAAAAATTGGGACATAGATACTCCTCACATTAGATCGAAGTAGTGATTTTGAAGAATAGCCACAACTTACGAGAGAAGTCATAAAAAGGAACAACAAGGCGAGACAGGCAAAAGACATGGTAGTATTAGCCCACAAAAACTTCTTTTTTTGGTAAGTTTTTTTACACCTCCCCGTGTTTCCCCTTGCGAAGGGGTGAGCGGGAGGGGGCGTCTGATTACAACTGTATTGCGTTAGGTATTTATGGTTCAACATATTTGATACGAGATGCGGTATAGTATTATCCTATAAAAACTTCTTTTTTCGGTAAGTTTTTCTGCCTTTTATTTTATTGCCTCAATCATTCTCAGGAATTCTAACCTTTCGTTAGCCCTTTCTGCCCAAATTGTGTCTGGGAAATCGGCCTTAACATACTCAAAATACATGGCAGCTGAAACAGGTTTCTTGAGTCTCAGATAAAACTCTCCAATATCAAACTCCCTTTCCGCCTCAACAATCCTTATTTCCTCAATCATTCTCTGTGCATCCTCTGTATGTATACCGTGTGGATTCGAGACCAGATATTCTTCAAACCCCTCCCGGGCAGATATCAGGAGACCATAATTGCGTTCTTGTTGCTTTTCGTGATACACTTTTGAAAGCGGTATCTGATATTGTATGTAAGGAACCCATTCACTCTTCGGATAATTTTCCAAAAACTTTTCATAAGCGTCAAGGGCCTCTTCATATTGACCCAGTTTGAAGTAACAATCCGCTATTTTTACCTGTGCGTCAGGGGCAACAGGTCCTAAGTGATGCTTTTCTATGATCTTTTCAAAGACCTTTATGGCCGCCTCCTCATTGGTGTCCATTTGTGCAATGCCCAATTGATACTCCCTTTCAAGTATTTCCTCTGTCTTTTTTGTGCCTGGATATTTTTCCAGTACCTTCTCGTAAGCCTTCAGCGCCCTTTTGTAGTCACCGTTGAGAAAATAGGTCCGTCCAATATTTATTTGAGAAACCTCTGCGTATTCAGAATCAGGGGCTGTATTAATAATCGATTCGAATTCCTTTATTGCAATGATATACTTTTGTTCTACCAGAAGGGAAAGCGCATACTTGTAACGTTGTTCCATCGTGGTAATTGCAGCAGACGGAGATTCCATCCATCCCGTCTCCTTATTCCATACCCATTTCCCATATGAGGATGTTGCCGTCATGCACAGGGTAATAACCACCGATGGAAGAACGTATTTTAATTTTGTCATCTTATTCAAAGATTCTATGAAACCTTAAGATATTTCCAGGAATTTAGCCCCTTGTTCAGGATAGAAGCAATATAATATCGCAGCATCTTTTCTATTTCAACACAAATAGATAGCTGTATGGTAACTCGTTCTATTTTTTGAAAGTTCGCATCCGCTAATCGTTTTGCAATGAGTATGGCACCTGCAGGAACAAAAATTCCATGAGTGCATTTCACGTGACATCGTTTACACAATACGCCCCCCTCCTTTGCATTAAAATGTACTTCAGTCATCTCCTGAATACCGGTTTTGCAATTTACACAACATCCCCATTCAGGTAAATATCCCAAAATTTTCAGCATTTTTATCTCAAAGGCTAACAGCCGTATTGTAGTATTTGCACCCGTTGATATGCCATCTAATGTGTTTACGAAGATATCAAAGAGTGGTTCGCTGGGGTCATTCTCTACAGTAAATTCTTTAACAAGTTCAGCCATACATGAAGCTCTATAGTATTTATCCAGATCGTTGCGAAGTGTTGGGTAATTATTCTGTAAGACAGCCTCCGTAAGGGTATGCAGGGATGAATGCTCTTTTTTAATAAAGAGTATTTGATAATACGTTAAGAGGTCGACCGCGTTCGAACTGTACTTTCCCGATGAACGCTTGAATCCTTTTGCAAGGGCATGTATCTTTCCGTGGTCACGGGTGTAAAAAGTAATTATTTGACTGGAATTACTGTAATCTGTCCTTCCCAGTGCAATTGCCTCTGTTCTGAGGATGGGCATGTTTACACCAATAAACGCTGATTAATGGGGTATAGGAACACAATAACCAAGATCCGACAGCAGCTCTCCTTCTCTTTGATGCATTTTTTTTGCATCACTTTTTTGTTTATCATCATATCCAAACAGATGTAATAATCCATGTACCAGATAGAGGGTAATTTCTCCTTCAATGGAATATCCGCGTTTTTGCGCTCGTTGAGCAGCCATTTCAACAGAAATGATGATTTCGCCTGTGATGGCATTTTCGCGGGAAGGTTCATGATAAGCAAAACTCAGTACATCGGTAGCATAATTGTGTCCCAGGAAGTTTCTGTTCATTTCTTTTATGCCTTTATTATCGATAAAAACAACATTAAGTTCCGCATCATTCTTATCCTTTTTTTCGACTTTCAGGACGTAACGAACAAGCTTTTTTATCTTGTTTTTTTCAATAGGATAGCGTTTTTGCAAGTCTATAACATCTAATTTCACGGAAATCTTCACATATAACCACAGAGAACACGGAGGACACAGAAAAACCAAAAGATCAAGAAGTTGATGGGCTGGAGGTTGAAATTCTCAACTTCCCAGGTTCTTACCTTCTGATCCTTTTCCCTGCGTTTAATCTCCCCTTCGGTGGTAAATTGTTATAACTCATACGCATCAACAATATCCTGCACCAACTTGTGTCGGACAATGTCTGCCTTAGTCAGGTACACAAAAGAAATATTATTGACATTCATCAGTCTTTCCTGGACATCAATTAGGCCAGATATCTCTCCGGCAGACAAATCAACCTGAGTAATATCTCCCGTCACAACCACCTTCGATTTAACACCCAGTCTTGTCAAGAAGGTTTTCATCTGTTTTACGGTACAGTTTTGCGCTTCATCAAGAATAATGAAGGCGTCGTTCAGCGTCCTTCCCCGCATATAGGCCAGAGGCAATATCTCTATCAGATCACTTTCCAAATATTTTTTCACATGACCGACGTCCATCATGTCTGCTATCGCATCATAGAGTGGGCGTAAATAGGGATTTACTTTTGCCTTGATATCACCAGGTAAAAATCCAAGTTTTTCACCCGCTTCAACAGCTGGTCTGGCAAGGACTATCCTCCTGATACGTCCGCTTTTGAGAAAAGAGAGGGCCATAGCAACAGCTAAATACGTCTTGCCTGTGCCTGCGGGCCCTATACAAAAAACCAGATCATTTTTTTTCATTGCCTCCAGATATTTTCCCTGCCCATCTGTCTTTGGTTTTATAAAGAGACCTCTTTGGAAAACGTCAATAGCCTGGGAAGATTCCCCACGTGCCTCGCACTTTGCTTCTATAATGGCTTGCTCCACATCTTCTAAATCTAATCTTCCTGTAGCGCGAACAATTTCCAGCAATCTGTTCAAAACTTCCTTACTTGTATTTACCTGCTCCTGTTCCCCTTCGAGTTTTACTAATCCATGACGGGCAACAAGATGCACCTGAAAGGCATCCCTGACAAGACGGAGATGCCGATCATGACTGCCATATAAGATGGATGCTTCTGTATCGTTTTCAAGGATAATGGTATTCTGATAGGATGGCGTTTCTTGAAAATATCTTT
>JAUPKS010000219.1 GCA_030837315.1 Planctomycetota bacterium | reverse complement strand
CTGAATCGCGATTTATTAATCTATATTTTATGGAATACGGGTTGGTATAATAACAAGGAAATCGGCAATTTGTTTGGTCTTGGTTATTCTTCCATAAGTCGGCGAGTAACGATTATGAAATCAATGATATTGAAAGATGGTGAAATTCATAAACAATTAGAAGAAATTAAATCGCTAATCAAGGCGTGACCCTTTTTACCTTTTTGCCTTTCGTCGTCCAACCAAAACTGGACGACGACTGACTTAACGTTAACGGAGAAATCCAGATGCCTCAAGAAAACGACTATCAATCTCGAAGGGAACGCGCCATGGCTTTCCTCAGGGGAAAAGTGCTTCGGCGCACGGAGTCAGACGTCAGCGGCGGCGTTTCGGGTGTCTTCTCATCATCACAGACCAAGTACGCGCTTTTCCTGTACGAGGATGACACCTTTTCTTATGAGATCACCGAATTTAGGTCAGTGTCGTCGGGCGGCAATAGCATCCCGTCTGAGGACAAGCGCACCGCGACGGGCATCTGGGAGGTGCAAATCTTGAATGACAAGCCCTTCCTCGTGCTGGTGCAGGACGGGTCGATTGTGAAGCGTTGGCGCAATGGTATTGGCGGCGAGGGGATTCACCTCTTAGACGACGAGCCCTGGAACAGGTACTTAATAAGAAAGTAGCCGACTAGAGTCAGAAGAATGTTCCAGAGAACAATGGCCGCCTACAGACCCAGGAAAGCCTGTCTGTGTGGCCTAAGAAGTCGTTCGGCCGGGGGCAGTGAAGCAATGTTCGTATGAAATAATCAGTATGGCTCGCGGCCCGCGTACACTCGGTCGTCGAGACTGTAGAATAAGTCTAAATAGCAACCTTTTTTGAAATTCGCATCCAATAAAATCAGACGGTTACAAACCGTGAATTTGTCGTCTTGAGGTTTTTCGACAGTCTCGTTAGCCATCTATAAAAACACCAATGGGGGGGGGTAAAATGCGCAAGAAGCATTTTCTGCAAAGTGTAGGGCCATTACTTGTAGTGCTGCTTATATTCTTTTCGGTAGTTAATGGGGTGTTAGCGAATGGCGAGGTCAGCGAAACTCAGTATTCAACAAGTCTTTCAGAAGCAACTGGGATTGTCAGAATTATTGTTGCTGTTTTTGGGGGTATAATTGGTGTATTGGGAATCGTTGTCGCATTCCGGAATGTTGGCGGTACTGCTGATGTGTCAATGTCGGTTTCCGAGCACAGAAAGCTGTCTCTGAAACGGGTAAGCCAAGGGGTTGTCATAACGCTTATCGGTGCAGCAATTCTCACTGGCGCCCTCTATCTACTTCCCGAAAAGAGAACAGAGCGCCAGATAAAAGGCAAGGAGATCACAATAGAACGCGAGTCCGGTAAAGAAAGAATGCAAACGGCGGACTAATTTACTGATGCCATGGCAGCGGCTAACAAGGCAAATCCAGCCGACTTCCAGCGTCGGCGGCTGATTTGCGGCGTTAGCTGCAAGGAGATTAGCTATGCCATACATGATTCACTACTTGGCGATTTGCATAGAGAATAGGGACTGTGAGGATTTGGAAAAGCGTAAGATTTACCAAGCCCTGCCCGATGATGCGGCAAAAAAGAAGGGTTCCCTGAGAGTCATTGATGAATCAGATGAAGATTATCTCTATCCAGAGCACTATTTTATTCTCGTCCCATTGCCCCGCGAAACACAAGAAGCACTACACGTGGTAAGTTGATCAATTCATTTCGTCCAACAAGGCCGATACACCGGACAACAATTCTGCTATGCTTCATTGCCACCGGCGAGCTCAAACGTTAGACAGCAGAAATATTTATAGCCAAGAAGATATATGTATGAGATAAAGAAAGAAATTCAAGCCAGATTACAAGAACTTGAGCAAGAAGAAAGTGTGTGCATCTTTTACGCTTGTGAGTCTGGAAGCAGGGCATGGGGTTTTCCTTCCGCAGATAGTGATTATGATGTGCGCTTTTTGTATATTCACCCTCAAAATTGGTATCTCGGTATTGATGTAAAACGAGATGTGATTGAACGCCCGAGTAACGATTTGATAGACCTCAGTGGTTGGGACATCAGAAAAGCCCTGCAACTCTTCCGAAGGTCAAACCCGCCTTTGCTTGAATGGTTAAATTCACCCATAATTTATCAACAACGGCTTGATATTGTAGATAAAATCAAAACATTAATGCCGGAGTATTATTCTCCCAAATCTTGCCTTTATCATTATCTACACATGGCCGAAGGCAACTTTAGAGAATATCTCAAAGGCGAAATCGTGTGGGTGAAGAAATATTTTTACGTGCTCCGTCCGATATTAGCGTGCAAGTGGATCGAAGCAGGCTATGGGGTGGTACCAATGAAATTTGAGGTTCTGGTTGACCGCATAGTAACATCGAGGGAATTAAAGGAAGCCGTAAAAGAGCTGTTGGGGCGTAAAAAAGGCGGGCAAGAACTAGATAAGGGGCCAAGAATACCTATCATTGCCGAGTTTGTTGAGACAGAACTTAAAAGGCTTGGGAGCAAAAAGCCCGATACGAACAGTTTTAGACCCGATACTGAAAAGTTAGATGAACTATTTCGCTGGTCATTAGGAATAGCCTGGGCAAAAACTGCCGACTAACGACCGCTTCCATCTGACGCCCAGTACTCTCCGTTTTTTTGGGGGGGACATAGTTAAGAAGGCGAAAGAGTCGCCCATTAGGTCGAAGTATTTGCCAGCATCAAACACACCCCGAAATCCCCACTTGATAGAGGGGACTTGAGCTCTCCCCTCTATCAAGTGGGGCCGGAAGTGTGTCTCATATGAGAAAATGATTTGCTCCTACTGAACTACAAGGCTTGTATCAGATAGTTCTTTCAAAAAATTTCATTGTTACAAAACCAGAATAGGTACTCATTTACAGAAAACAAGAAGGTGTCCGTCTAACCGCACGTTAGCTGATCGAGGTGAAATGCACGAAAACAGCATTCCTGGCGAGGAAATACCAAAATTATAAGGAGAAGTAATCATGGCAATCAAATACTGTGCTTTTCCAGATGCTATAGTTCTGGATAAACCCGAAGGTAAACACGTTCAGCATCTGTTGTGGGGAGACTGGCTACGCCTCAAAGGCGGAAAAGAAGACGACTGGTTTGAAGTTGATACCAGAGGTGAAGATGGCTGGCTCGGTCGAAAGGGCTGGCTCTTGATTCTTACAGGGGGAATTGAGAATCGCCTTGGAAGTATCCGATTTAAGGCACAAAGGCATGTGGATGGCTAATGCCGGTGAAGACAATATTGGGATAAACATGAGTTGGCCGAACAATATTTTCGAGGTGCCATAGAAGCCTTCGAATTGATTAGTACAAACCACTATATAAATATTGTAACGATAAATTTATAGAGTTAATGAAAAAGCCTAACCAGTCGCTCTTATGATAAGAGGTTGGAAAGCGAAGCGAAGGTTTTCCTATTTGTCGATTCTCTCCAACGCAAGCAGGAATCCGTATATAATAGCCTGAGGCCTTGGAGGACATCCAGGGATGTAGACATCTACAGGAACGACATTATCAATCCCGTTTTTTGTGGCATAACAGTCCTGAAAAATACCCCCGCTGCACGCACAGGCGCCTAAGGCAACAACCATCCTTGGCTCTGGCGTGCTATGATAGGTCTTTATCAGTGCGGTTTCAAGATTTCTCGTTGGAGGACCGGTAACGAGCAAACAATCTGCGTGCCGCGGCGATGCAACCATATCAATCCCAAACCTCTGTAAATCATGAATCGGGCTATTGTATAAGGCAACAACCTCCCATTCGCATCCGTTACAAGAACCAGCATCCACTTCACGAACGTGGAGTGAACGTCTGAAAACGGAAAAAATCTTTTCCTTGAGCTTCATGCCAAGCTCTTCAACCGAAGCCGTTTTATCTAAGCCAGCCTTAACCAAAAGGCCGTCTTTATGTGTTGCGGCAAGCTCAAAATCATTCGTGATCCTGATAGCTCTGTAAGAACATGCCTCTTCACACATGCCGCAGAATACGCATTTGGCGTGATCCAACTGCAGATATCGTTTATCCTTGTCCTCAATCCATGTGTAAGCATTTGTTGGACAGACCTCCACGCATACATTGCACTGTTTGCATCGCTCATTATCTATCTCAATCCTACCCCGAAAACGGAAAGGGGCATAGTCCTTTTCTTTTGGATAGTGTGAGGTAACTACGCCTGTTTGAAGACTTTTTTGAAATTTTGTAAACATTTTTTACCCACGAAATACACGAAAAAACGCGAAAACAGATTTAAAATCTTTATAACAAAAACTTTTTATAAAACTTCTTTTCACATTGTTAAAACAAACCTTTCGTATTCCAACTTTGGATAATGACCAAAATTAACGAGGATACCCAACTTTAGTCCAGAAGCATTTAAATAATTAAGAACTTGTGCTTTATGCTCATCCAGCAAATTGGAAACCGCCTTAATTTCAACAATTATTTTATCATAACATATAAAATCGGGTTTATACGTTTGCTTTAATTGTTTATCTCTGTATGTGAGTTTTAATTCTTTGCAAGATTCAAACGGAATACCTTGCTCTTCACATTCAATTTCCAAGCATTCATGGTAAACATTCTCCAGAAACCCACATCCCATCGCCTTGTATACATTGAAACAGGCTCCCATGAGGGCATAACTTTCATCAGGATAAATAATTCCTGGCATATCTTAATTACATTTTTAGTGAGTTTTGTGTGTTTCGTGGGTTAAATTTTTTATAAATCAGTACATGAATAACATAACTCGAAACTCTTGTTAATCAATGGAAAATCCGGAACAATGTTACCGGGAATCGTATAGGGAATAGATGGCCAGTTACAGAAAGAAGGGGAACGTACCTTATACCGGTATAACATATTGTTCGGCGCCGTCATGATCCAGTAAATATCTTCACCCCGAGGCGATTCCACATAGCTCAATGCCTGTTTATACGGAGGAAATTCCTTCAGTGAAGTTTTAATAGAACCCTCAGGCATTTTATTAAAGCATTGCTCAATGATAGACATGGATTGATAAACCTCATCAACCCTTACCTTGACCCTTGCATATACATCACCTTCATCATGATAGACCGGAATATCAAAATCAATTTCGCTATAAGCGGCGTAGGGGTGATTCCGTCTGGTGTCCCGGCAAATCCCTGATGCCCTTGCAGGTACACCAACGACGCCAAGCCCTTTCGCATGCTCCAAAGAAAGTCTGCCGGTAGTCTCAATTCGGTCTAAGAAAGAGGACGATGTGAACATAATTTCAACAAGTTCTTTAAAGTCCGTTTTCACACGATCCAGCAGGTCTAAAATATGTTTTTTCAAGTCGTCATGTATATCGAAACGTACGCCACCAATGGTAATCATACCTCTTAAATAACGATTACCACAAATAGTTTCATTAAGCTGTTGTATATGTTCGCGCATCCTGAAGCCATGTGACCCACACATTAAAAAGGACGCGCCAATGCAAACATTGCCAACATCGCCTATATGATTATACAGTCTCTCTAATTCCAGAATAATAGTTCTTATAAATTTTGCACGCGGTGGTATTTCAATACCAGCCACCTTCTCAATAGCCTGGCAATAGCCGGTTGCATGTGAAGCAGCGCAAACGCCGCAGATACGCTCGGCAAGAAATAACGCCTTTGTATATGGCATAGCTTCAAATAATTTTTCTGTGCCCTTATGGGTAAAAAATAATTTTGCGTCCAAATAGAGAATGGTATCACCTACAGCGCTAAATCGGAAATGACCCGGCTCTATAATACCTGCGTGTATTGGACCTACCGGTATTTCAAACACACCCTCGCCGTCTACTCGCGCGAAAGGCAGTTTCGATTCAATATGGGGCAACCTCGTATTCGTGGCAAAATCCTTCCTGAGCGGGTAGGTATTCGCAGGCATATTGCCATGTAATACAAGCGTATGCGGATCCGGATGGCCTACAGGCTCAAGGCCAAACATATCCTTTATTTCACGCTCATACCAATGTGCGGCAGGAATATGGGGAGTAATGGAAGGGAAATCGGGTTGCTGTTCACTTACAGGAATAAAAACAATAAAAAACAAATCTTTATCCGGCAAAGAAAAGACATAATAAATGGTAAAGTTTTTATTGAGACTTCTTTCATCATTACAAATGATAGACGAAAGAGGCGACTGGAAGGTTTTATGGATATATGTGCAAACATCATCAAGATTCTCCTTGTTTGTGGAGATGTAGATCTCATTTTCCAGTGAGCCTTTAGCGACTACAACATTCCCCTTGAATCGATTCATTATATTGTCGAGATAGGGTTGTCTATTGATGCTCATTACACATTCCTTATAATATCATAGATATTCCGAAGTACTTCGCGGAGCAAAGGTGGTATATAAAAACTTATTATCAAAACAAAGAATAAAAGGAAAAGCATCGCTGCAGTAGTAAATTTGCTCGTTTCACCCTTTGGGATATCTCTGGTAGGCGTACCAAAGATCATCCTGAACATGTTATAGATAAATCCAACAAAAATAAGCGTAACGCACACAATAACTATACAAGTGAATATAATAGTGAATAAATTCCCGCTACGAAAACCATCTGCAAGAATCAGAAATTCACTAACAAATATATTAAATGGAGGGGTGCCGGTAATGGCAAATACAGCAATAGCCAAAATAGTACCGGTGACAGGAAGAGTCTTAATGGCGCCCTTTATATTTTCCATTTCCGTAGTTTCATATTTTAAGAATAGGTTTCCAGCACAGAAAAACAGGAGAGCTTTTGTTACAGCATGGTTAAATGTATGGAGCTCTGCGCCATAAACACTGTACATACCGCCAAAACCTATTCCAAGAGCAACAAATCCGATATGCTCCACACTGCTAAAAGCCAAAAGCCGCTTATAATCTTTTTGTATAAGAATAAACGGCATTGAGACAATAACAGAGATAAGCCCAAAAATCATCAGAAGTGTACAGGAATAATCGCTTCCAACGCACTTGGACGTAAGAATATGATAACGAATGATGCCGTACATAGAACAATTAATTAAAACGCCTGAAAACAACGCGCTTATGGGTGAAGGTGCCTGGCTATGCGCATCAGGAAGCCATGTATGCATAGGAGCCAAACCTGCCTTTGTTCCGTATCCCACCAGAACAAAAAGAAATGCAAGTTTCATTAAATGAGGTTCAAATTTATCCGCCACAGTTCGTAAGTCTGACCAATTCAGTGCATATCCAATTTCACCAAGAACGCCTTTCGCTGAATGATAGGTTAATATAACACCAAACAGCGCCAGCGTAATACCTACGGTACAGATTATTATGTATTTCCACGCTGCCTCCTGATGTTGCTTTCGGTTATAAAAACCCACTAAAAATGTAGTTGCTAATGTGGTACCCTCAATAGCAACCCACATAACGCCCAGATTGTTTATCACACAAACCAGCAGCATCGTAAAAATAAACATGTGCATAAGGAAATAATACCATTGCAGTTTCTTTTCAGATATTTTACCCCAACGGAGCTCCGTCTCCATATACCCAGCCGAGTACAGCGCTGCTGCAAATGCTACGATTGTAACAATCTGAGTAGTGAGAATGGTTAATGCATCTACATAAAAGAAATTATTAAATCCCTGGAGTGTCTTATAGGTGTAAATATTGTAGTTGAGGTATATGTTGTAGACTAAAGCTATAAAACTACCAGCAATACTTATGTACTTTGAAATGCCATGTTTTTTTGTAAAAACACATGCTATGGCAGTTATTATGGGTATAATTAAAAACAGTAATATTATCATCTATTCCCTGATATCCCTTAAAAAATCTGTATCGATACCATCAAAGGATTCCTTGATTCTATATACATAAATTCCCATAATGATGACACTCACCAGGATGTCAAAAAACAACCCTAATTCCACAATAAGCGGCATACCATACGAGGTCGACAACGCGGCGAAAAACATACCATCTTCCATAGTAATAAGCCCAATTATTTGAATAATAGCCTGCTTTCTGATAATCATAACAAAGAACCCCAGAAGGGTAATGGAAAGTGCGATAGGCAAGCAATGCCGCATGAAGATATTTTCAAACTGGATAATATTTTGTGTTGAATAATATGCAATAAGAATAATGCCGCAAGCAAGTATAAGAGCTAACGTATAATTCATATAAGACCCCACCTCTTTTTTGATATTATTCTTTTTAACAATATAAAACAAAAAACCAGGAATAACGATAACCTTGAGCGCCAGAGAAATACCCGTAGTAATATAAATATGGTGGATACCGGAAAAATAGGCAATCAAACCACTCGCAAGGGTCAACATAAAAGAACGACAGGCATAAGCCCATATACAAGTCCTCAATCTACTGGTACCAATGAGGACAATGGTGGTCATAAGCATCAAAACTGCCAGGATATCAATTGCCCTTGAATTTACAATAATCTGCTGTGTCATGATATATTACCTTACCACATACAGTGATATAACAGCTAAAATAGATAAAATGAATGCCGTGCCTAATAAATTTGGTATGCGGAATAATCGGATCTTCGCAAAAGACATTTCTACAATAACTATCAAAAATGCAAAGAAACCAATTTTAACAACATAAAGGGCAAATGCGATTATTAAACCGGAAAAGGTAAGACCACCAGCAATACCCCAGGGGAAAAATATATTAACTAATATTGTTAGCAACAAAAGCAACTTCATGGAAGACGCCCATTCTACCAAAGCCAAATATCTCCCGGAAAACTCAAGCATCATGCCTTCATGAATCATCGTCAGTTCCAGGTGGGTAAACGGATTATCAACGGGAATTCTTCCTGTCTCAGCAATGAGCACAATTGTCAGCGCTGCAAATGCCAAAATGAGCGATGGATTCAACAGAAGAATGCTATTGTTAAGCAGAGTACTTGTTATATTACTTAAATTGGTAGAATTAACCGTTAAGGCGACCGTAAAAAAGGAGAGTATCATTGCAGGTTCTGCCATAGAAGACACCATCATCTCCCTGCTTCCACCCATACCGCCGAATGCGCTACCTGTATCCAGCGAAGTCAAAACGAGGAAAAACCTCGCCAGGGCAAATAAATATATAATAAGTATAATATCGCCGGTAAAATTCAGGGGAACCTGCGATGACAAAACAGGCACAAGTAATGAGATTATTAAAACTGAGATGAATGTTATATACGGCGTTGCTCTAAAAATCCAGGAAGACGTTTCGGAAACAACGGCATCTTTACGGAACAATTTTACAAGATTGTAATACGGCTGAAACATGCTGGCGCCTCTTCGGCATTGTAAACGCGCCTCAATCTTGTTAATAAACCCCTTTACAAGAGGCGAAAATCCCACCACGACAAGGATTTGAAGAATAGGAAGAATAATTTCTGCAGTCAAGCCCGTTTCCTTACTAATGTACTATTTCCCAACAAATAGAATCAGTATTATCAATGTTATAAAAATATAGGTAAGATAAATATGAATACTACCCGTATGCACCCACCTTACCATGTTAGACATACTTAAAACAAACTGAGCAACAGGACTATAAAAATATTTCTCAAAGATTGGCGCCACATCGCTAACATAAGTCATAGACTTGACAAAGAAATTAGGTACGGAATATTCCGTGCGAACTTCACTCTGAGGTCTATATAAATTACTAAAGATAGTCTTAAATGGTCTCGTAAAGGCTGTCGCTGTGTATTCTAACCTGGGTTCGGGGGATATACCACATGTCCACGTCTCATAAATTTTCTTTACAAAGCGCGGCTTTATTAAAGTTAAAACCCCAAAGGTAACGGCTAAAAGCATCAATCCCAAAACGGTAGCGCTTTTTGGTGATATCTCAGTAAAATTCGTCTGAACTGATTTGGTATGTAACCAATCATAAGAGGTAATAGCCGGCAAAATATTTGTATTTAACAGATGTATATTTACGGAATTTATTACCATCATAACCTTTACAGGGAAAATACCCAGAAACACACACAGTGAAGCCAAAAGCCCCATACTAACCAGCATAATTACCGGCACTTCCTTCGCTTTTTTCGCGTGATCGGAACGTGGCATTGCAAGAAATGAAATTCCAAAAGCCTTAACAAAACACGTAGCAACGAGTGCGCCAGTCAATGCAACAACGGCGCCGCAAATAATCGTTATTATCTTGACAATTACTGATGGAATATGAAACCCATTGAGTATTGATTGGAATATAAGCCATTCGCTGAGAAAACCGTTTAAGGGAGGAATTGCCGAAATAGCTAAGGCACCCACAAGGAATAGGGGCGCAGTAACCCGTAAACGTTTTATTAATCCGCCCAATTCCTCGATATTTTTAGTATGTGTCGCATAATAAATATTTCCGGCACAACCAAAGAGCAGGCTTTTAAATACCGCATGATTAACCAGGTGATACAAACCAGCCATCATTGCCAGGGAGGATAAAGCCATCAAATTATAGGATTTAAAGATCATTGATAGCCCGATACCAATAATAATGATGCCATTGTTTTCTATACTACTGTATGCAAGCAAGGTCTTTATATCCCTTTCCGTAAGGGCATAAAGTATCCCCAGCAGAGCAGAAGAGGCGCCAATGATAAGAACTACGACTCCCCACCACGGTGGACAAGGTGTTAAAAATTCGAAATAAAACCGTATGAAACCATAGATAGCCGTTTTAATCATAACGCCGGACATAACCATCGAAACGTTACTTGGCGCTGCCGGATGCGCCATCGGAAGCCACAGATGCAAGGGGAAAATTCCTGCCTTAATACCAAAACCTATGATTACCAAAAAGAACACAACATTTTTATATATCAGAGGCATGTGACTACCGACCTTCCTAAAATCATCAAACCCAAAATCCCATGTCCCTGTATAAGCAAACATTATAAAAAAGGCGACGGAAAGTAACACGGCACCGATATGCGCCATGATTAGATACATAAAACCGGCCTTCATGTTGGCTGGATTTTCATGCTCGTATATTACCAGAAAGAATGACACGACTGTCATCAATTCCCATACGATCATGAATACTACTGCATTATTAGCCGTAACTACGAGAAGCATAGACGCAAGGAAGATATTGTAGGTAAATCCCAAAAATCGGGTATCGCATTTGTTAACATATAACCGCGTATAACCGATTGAGTATACAGCAGCGACAAAACCGATGACAGATATGGCGAGGATAAAATACGTAGAAACAGGATCTAACAGGAAATTGTATTTAATAATGGCATGATAGACAGTGAAATCAAGACGTATCGTCAAACCATCGGAAAGCGCAACCACGGCTGTTGCAATACTAAAACATGACGCAATTGCTGCAAGAATGAGAGAAATGTAATTTCCAACCCGCTGCCACCCATAAAAACACAAGGCAAACAGGGAACCTGCAAAATATAAAATTATTGAAATAACAAACAAATGTGATGTGTGTTCAACCATAATTTGTCTTATCCGGGGTTTTTAAAAATAGATAGAGCATATCTTAATCCAATAATAATTAAAAATCAACTTGTTAAATCTGAAGATGGCTGCGATTTATTCTTTCAATGCCAACCTTTCTAAAGATTTTTAAGAGATACTAAAATTTCTCCTGCATTGATACATTTACAGATGGGACATTTTTCTTTTGAAACAAGAGACTCGCGTTCTTTAAGCTGCATAAATGCCGCCTTAAAAGAACGAGATGTTATTTGCCAATTACCTCCATATTCTTTTAGATTCCCGCAAGAACAATATACTACTGGCTCAAACATGAGAGTTCGCCTCAAAATTTATGGATGAAGTTATATAAAAGTACCTTTTACCCTACGAGTGCTTTTGTGCCCACCGGAGATGGAGGGTATCTCGCTTATAGTGATGCAGTACCTGCACCTTATGGTCAGGAAAGCCGAGGAAGTTGCTGAAGTAAAAGAGGAAGACCAGCAGGGTGTCTAATTTAATAATAAAAAATCCCTTTATCACCATAAACGGCGCAACCTGTGCTGTATGGTGAAGAAGGTATTCCCATGCCAGCACAATGCCAAGTCCCGGCACTCCTACGATAGAAAGAGCGGCTATGAATAGCAATAAATTTGCAAGGGGAGAACGGGAAAGCCGTGCGGTATAACTTGAATGCTTTTCACTGCCCGTGGTAAAATTGTATACCGAGTAGAATGCAAGCCCCGCAAAGGCGACAGCAAGGACAGTCACTGCAATTCCGTAAAGCTGGTTTGATGCGTCCAGATGTTTCAGCAGGAACAGCGTATGTTCTATTCCAATCGTGGCCGCAGAGCACGTGAGGGTCACAAAGAACATACCCACTTTCCGGATATTGCAGAAGATTAGCACGCTGAAACCAACCGCCAGCACCAGCAGTATTTCGTCTTTGGCATTAAAATATTTCCAGTTGATAATGAACGTCGTAACGGCATCTCCACGGTCATTACCAGAAGATTCCACATGAAAAATGTTGCTGTCGAGAACAAATATTACGATGCTAAAGGCTACCCACGCCACAGCAACCATGCTGGCAAAACGTCTCACCGTTTTCCCATCAAAGCGGAGAAATTTTAAACCAAGAAACCCGTCAATAAAGTCGAATGCGTGCAGGAAAAAACCAAACTCTTTAATCGTGAGCGCATAGAGCCAGCTTCTTAACCCTTCAGGAAGCAACGTATTGAAGTGTTTCCCGGTGTTTGCCATCTTGGGCATCCGTGTCTCCATAGTATGATAAAAATGCAGCAATGACGGAGTACGCAGGAACTCAAAGGTGCGATATATGCCGTGCGACACTACGTGAACCAGCGCCAGTGTCCGTAGGCCGAAGAATATTTCGATGTAGATAATGGCTAACTGCGTCATGGTGGCATACGCAATGGTATTCTTTGCGTCAGCATGCTGACGGCTCATGTGGGTCGTAATGAAGGCCGAAAACGCGCACACTGCAACAGCAATGGCAATGGCATTTGCCGGATGTGAGATCGTCCACACTTCGGGCCAATAAACCGGAAGAGACCACTCACGGGGCCAGAAGCGCAAGAGGAGAAAAATGGGGATATGCGTTGACAATGAACCGTAGAAAGCCGCACTAGACGGTGTGGGCCCCTCCATCGCCCGCGGCAGCCATGTCCATGGAAAGATACCAGACTTAAAGAAGCATGCTATAATCAACAAGACCATTGCCCATGCGTAACCGTGCTCCTGAATCAACACCAGGCGAGTCATGTCTTCGATATGTAAGAAGGTAAGTAGTGCTATGAGGCCAAGCAGGAAGATATCGCCAGACTCGTAAATAAACAGCACCCGCATGGCGTTCTTAAGCGGATTGGTACGGTGTTCATAAAAGGCGATAAGAAGCACTGATGAAAAGCCCAGCAACTCCCAACCCATAAAGAAATAAACGGTGTCCGAACTGAAAACTATAAGTTTTATGGACAAATGGAAGATGAAATAAAGGGAAAAGAATTTATGATAATACGCATCGCGGTGCAGGTAAAAGAGGGAAAAGTGGCCTATAACTGCAATAATGATCGTCGTAAAGGACAGAAAGATAAACGTGAGGGTATTCCAATGCACGATGAATGGCCAGCCAAGGAAGCTGAAAGATTCGACCTGTACGGTAATCTCACGAAATCCAAGGAAATACGAGGCAACTGCAACATGGATAAAATCAATGATGTTTCCCCATTTGACCAGCTTGCGAATCAAGTACTCGTCGCGTTTCTGCTTACTGACAAAATAGTGGATATTTACAAAAAATATCTTGGCAATCGGGGACAGTATGAAATAGTATACAAGGTAGGTAACCAGAGATTTTTCGTCCACGCTTCGCCCCTAGATAATTTGTCCGAACATGAGATGATCCTGTTCAAGGAAAAACCGCAGATCGTCACCCTGGTATACAGGCACATCTGTCGTCTCGTCAAACGGCACGAACCTGCCTTCCTTGCCGCCTTTCCACAAGAATATCTTTTCCTGATCCTGATCGTGAACTGCAAGGGTAATCCAGTTGTGTTTCACGAGGCACTGAAAGTGCCCTGGTTGGGCGGTATATCCGAATGCCTCGCCGAGGATGGTTTCCATCATCTCCACCTTACAGCAAATGAGCAGTATCAGCCTGACAGGCTCGTGCACTTCAACCATCTGCCAGGGCAGTCCCAACTGCAGGTCGCTGAGATGGCCGTTCATTACCCCCAGCAGTGAGGTAATATTATGGGGCAGTTTAGTGCCACAGCCGTAATGCTCGTTGTCAATGAAGCTAAAATAATACTCAAGGTTGATTCCCGCGCATACCGGCCCAACCGCTCCGAGGATGTTTCTCAGGGATTTTCCGGCTGGGTCAACCTTGTAATTATAGGAAATCAAAAAAGAGCGCCTGTCCAGGAAAAGGTTTCTCGTCAGATACCTCGGGCCTACAATAGCAATTGCATTGGTGCAATGCCCGTATTCTGGCCGCGGCTGGGTAAAATCCATTGCCCGCCCGTGGGCATACTCAGCGAATGCCTTTTCTGACAGGCCAGTTTTGACCTCGTCAAAGCGCCTGCATCTCTCTTTTGCATCCAGCGCAGCCGCACGACGAATGGCATCTATGTACTTTTGCAGACGTGGTTCTACAGGACTAGGAAGATCGAAAAGGAGGACATCATCGCTGCAGGTGTTGTGATATCCACCGATGAACCTTGTTGAATCCGGGACGATAACGCCGTTTTTCGCCAGTCCGGCGCGCACTTCCGGTTCGTTGCAAATAGTCGCGAAAAGGCGTCCGTTAGGCGCGCCGCGCCCCCCGGCGCACGCCCCGCAGTCGTGGGCGGCTTCGTGGGGGTTGTTAAGGCTGCTGGAGCCGTGTCCCAGGACAAATACATAGGGAGAAAAGTTGTCCGACAACCCGGCGCCTTTGAGTATTGCCGTAGCGCGGGTAATGCGGTCTTCCAGATTCCATCCCTTTTCGTTTTCATGGGTTTCCTTTTTGTAGACCAATTGTGTTTTGGGTTCGTGGGCAGCAAGATATCGTCGCAGCCTGGAGCTGTACCTGGGAAAAAGGATTTCAAGTATATACGGCAGGAGATTAACAAGGCCACTGAACATCGTGTGAACAAAACTCCCGAAAAGAGTCTTGGATGCCTGCGTAATCGCCCACTGCACCCTCCCGTAGAACTGGAGTTTTTTGGGCATTGCGTCTTCAGGCTTTACTGCCTTTTCGTAAACCTGCACGGATGGCGTTACCAAAGGATGAGGGCACATCTGGCGGTAGTGCTTCTCCGGTGCAGCCTTAAATCTCATGTCAAGGGCAAAATGCCCCGCCGCACCGAGGGTTTCTGCACCCTGGTCTATCTGCTCCAAATGGCGGCGGAAAGACTCTTCACGGTCATCAATGCAACAAAAGACCTGGTAATTCCGGAGCCTGTACTCTGGTTTCGCCACGATAGCGCACTGCCTGTATGCTGCAAGGAACTGATTGTAGAAGGTCTCCTCATAGGCACGCTGCCAAATCTCCTGGCGATTTTCATCGGTAAACTGAGTAACCTCTTTGGGAAATGCCGCGTTATTTTTAACGCCCAGGGCGCCCACAATTGCGGCGACAAAATACGGGTCATACAACGGTTCCGGCGTATAGACGGGTATATCCCGATTCGGTACCGCACAGATGGATTCTATAGCCGCCAACTCCAGGACGAGAAGGACGGAAACGACCTCATTAAACACCGCTTTTACCTCATACTTTGGAACCCACTCCACCGTGGTTTCCAGCGCTTTTATGGTACCGGCCCACCCTTTGTAACGATAGAGGGTACGGAACATATAATTGTCAAGGTGTTCATCGGGAATCGCCAGTATTTCAAGCAAGAATGCTGTAGCATCGCTGCATTGATACTGTCTCACCAAAGCGATGATTTGTTTTAAGGTTTTGAGAAATTTCGTACTTAAGAAACCGCTTCTCGAGTAAATATCACAAAAGCAATGCCACAGCCCCTTCTCCCGGTGCGGCATGGGCCAGTAAGCAAGGCCGAAGTCAAAATAGGATGCCATGAACTTAAAGAAAATAGGCCACATTATCTCGTCAATGTCCCGATTATGGGCTGCCTGAATCGCCTCCCGGTAATAGCCGGGACGCTGATAAGCGGTATTATTCACAAACTGCAGTATCCGCGCGTCGGGCACCGGGCGTGCATGAGGCTTCCCGGTCATGAGGTCAAACAGCACTTCAGGCTGAAGAGCAAGCTGATGGCGTTCAATATATTCCCTGATGTTCTTGAGAAGGACATTTGCTGTGATGCGTCCCCGTTCAAACGCCAGGAGAAACTCTTCTTCGGACATAAAGGCCTTGGCGCCATACACACGCCCCGCCTGTTTAACGCCTTCAAAAAAGTCGTATGTCTCAAAGTGGTGAATGGTGTTGTGATGAACAAAGAATGGAAGCGGGCCTTGATCAGGCATCAAGTGCTTTGCGTGTTCGATTGCATGATTAATCTTGTCAGACATTATTCCTGCTGATGAGAGAAAAAATACCCAGACTCATTTAAGAATTTCAAGCTGTTGACAAGACCATAACGCGTACCAAATACCGAAAGCCCTTCGCATGGTGTTTAAGGAAGGTAATTGCGCCGGTGAAAAACAACATAGAATTCCGCTAAACAACTTACTTTTTAACAAAACCATACATATAATGTTTATAATAAACCGTCGGCGACTTTGTTTGCGGCTAGCCGAAAGGGTTAAGTATCTGCTGATCAACAATAATTCGCTACGCTTTCAAGAATTAGGATTATAAACATGAATAAATTAAAAATGCAAGAATTATCTAAAAAACTTGTAATTATTTCTTGTTTTTGCTATAGTGTCAAACCTAATTGTGGTGGACGGCATCGGAATAACAACTTGATTCTTGTTCATACTTTTTGTGTTCAAATTTTATTGAAATACCTTTTTTAGAACCGATACCTTGAAATACGTTTCTCTATCTCAATTAGCCGTTATTCATCCATATTTAAACCGAAAGCATTGCCTGCCAGTATGATGAAACAGCACGATTCTTCTTTCGATGAACATGCCGTTATCCATGAGCTAAAGCACTATTTACCCGCCCAGGCTCCTTTAAAAGACTTTATCCATCACAATACACTGCACGGATTTCAGAACCTGAAATTCCATGACGGCACTGGCCGCGCTTCGGAGATATTTGGCTATAGCATCAGTCTCTCCCTTGACGAATTCCGGTCCCTTTACCAATCAGGCCGCATCCGGGAAGATGTGCTTGAAAAGGTGATT
>JAUPKS010000218.1 GCA_030837315.1 Planctomycetota bacterium | reverse complement strand
ATTGACCGCGACCCGAAGCTTTTAATATTTTTGGGGGAATTATCCAAAAATCCGGTTTTAAAAGAGAATCATCTGATTATCTTTACAGAATCTAAGGAAACCGCAAACTATCTGTTCAAAAACATAAATGAACACTATCCGAATACGGTACTGTGTTTTACTGGTGATTCAGGCGAGGCAACGCGAGACAAAGTTATTGAAAATTTTGACGCCAGAGTCCGTCATCCTAAAGAAGATTACCGGATACTGGTCTCTACTGAAATATTGGCTGAAGGCGTTAACCTGCACCGCTCCAATACCGTGATAAATTACGATATCCCTTGGAATCCT
Source organism: Planctomycetota bacterium (assembly GCA_030837315.1). Taxonomy (GTDB): domain Bacteria; phylum Planctomycetota; class Brocadiia; order Brocadiales; family Brocadiaceae; genus Brocadia. The sequence continues at coordinate 2,492 of JAUPKS010000218.1, read as the reverse complement.
ACCCGCATGATGCAGCGGGTAGGGCGCGTCAACCGCGTGGATACATCATTTGAAACGATACATACCTTTAATTTCTTCCCGACCAAACAATCAAATGACCAGATAAAACTGAAAGAAGCGGCAGAGGCTAAAATCAATGCCTTTTTAACCCTGCTTGGCGGAGATGCAGAGCTTTTGACTGAGGGTGAACCCATTGGCTCGCATGAACTATTTAATCGGTTGATTTCCAAACAAACGCTGGAAGGTGAGGAAGGTGCAGAGGAAAGCGAATTGAAATACCTCCATGTTATTAAAGAGATTCGCGATAAAGCCCCCGATCTTTTCGAAACGATAAAACGCCTCCCCAAAAAGGCGCGCACTGCAAAAACCCTGACAGGGTTCTCAACCCTGTCAGGGTTGATTACCTATTTCAGACGGGGAAAACTGCAGAAATTTTTTAAAGCAGAACATAAAGGCGTGGCGGAAGAAATGGATTTCATATCTGCGGCAAAACTGCTGGAGAGCAGACCTGATGAAACGAAGGAAAAACTCCCCGAACAGTTTTACGACCTTCTGGATAAAAACAAAGAGGCATTTATCTTAGCGACAACAGAAGAAATGCCGCATCACTGGCACAGAAGCGGACATGACAGTGCGGCAAATATCATTAGAATTTTGAAGGCAACCCTAAAGAACACACAAAAACTGACAGAAGACCAGGAACTATATCTGAAAAAAGTCCTTACTCAGCTTGAGGAAGGCGGGCTGCCCAAACAGACGGCGAAGCAAACACTGAAAGCCCTGGATACACTTAAGAATGAAATCGTTAACCCATTCAAGGTACTGGCAGTTCTTCAGACACATATCCCGAAAAAACTTCTGGAAGAACATTATGCCGAACAAAACCCAGCAGTATCCGGCAAACGGGAAGTGATACTCTCATTATATTTAGAAAGTGAATAATATAACAACGAAAGAACAAAATGACCATTGTCTAAGGAGGAAAAATCATATGGCAACAAATACAAAAAAATTTATAGGAAAGGTATTACCTGACGGGCATCTTTCTCTTCCGGAAGATACTGCTAAAGAGGTAGGAAGTGTTTTTGAAGTGGTATTAACACCGATAGAAAAATCAGATATTCATAGTTATGCAGAGTCACTGGCAAAAGAAAAAGGGTTTTCAGAACTCACAGAAGAAGATATAGAAAGAATAATCCATGAGTCAAGGGGTATCCGGTGAAGAGGGTTGTTCTGGATACAAACGTAACAATCTCTGCACTTTTCTGGAAGGGATATCCGAGAGTCGTGTATGATTTAATACATGAGAAAAGACTTGCAATGCTTTTAAGCAGTGAAATGGAAAGAAAATTTATTCGTGTCCTTGGTTATCCTAAATTTGATCTGTTAGCAGGACAGATATCTCCGTTCATGAAAAGCCTGAGGAGTTATGCTGAGTTTGTGGAAATACACAGTAATATCTCTGAAATTATTGCTGACTCTACAGATAACATCTTTCTTGAATGTGCCATTGATGGAAAGGCAGATTATATAATTTCAGGTGATAAGCATTTACTTGAGTTGCGCAGTTATGCAGGTGTTCCAATCGTAAAATCGAAAGATTTTCTTTTGAGAGAAAAGTTTATAGTGTAAAACTTTGTCAGGGTTGCTTGGCCTTGGAGAAAGACAATGAGCACAACGGTTACGCCACTGCTACCAGGAAACTGGTATCATATTTATAATCGGGGTATCAATGGCGAAACTATTTACCACACTGAGGCAAATTACCAATACTTTCTGGACTTGCTCGCCAAATATGTTTTTCGCACAGCAAAAGTCTATGCGTATTGTCTTATGAAGAATCACTTTCACTTATTGGTTTCTATTCGTGATGATACCAAGAGAAAGCCACATCTCTATTTTTCAGACATGTTTAACAGCTATACACAGGGGCTTAACAAACAACTGGGAAGGACGGGGAGTCTCTTCGCGCGTCCCTTTCGCCGCAAGGTGATTCTCTCCGAAAAACAACGAGTTCAGGTGACTTTATATATACACAATAATCCCAGGCATCATGGTATCATGAACGACATTGCGAAGTACCAATACTCATCTTACAGGGCAGTGCTGTTGAGCACCCCAACGAAAATAGAGCGCGAAGAAGTACTTTCGTGGTTTTGTGGCATATCATGGCGCTGGTTGCGATGATATTTTAGATGATCTAATATTGGAGTAACTTTGCCGTCAACCCCGTCAACCCTGACAGGGTTTGAAACCCTGTCAGGGTTAAAAAAATGCTATGGATAAAAATCAAGCACAAAACATTATCAGAGAAACCTTTGAAAGTGCTTTTGGCAAAGAGAGGTTTGTTGGTTTTATCAAAACCTTTTAAAGCGCATTGAAGAAGCCACCTTTACCTATCAGGGACAGTTCATTCCCGACGCCTACAAGGCATACATCAGTAGTCTGGAGCGAATCGGCAAATTCAACGATAGTGAAAACAGGATTGATAT
>JAUPKS010000217.1 GCA_030837315.1 Planctomycetota bacterium | reverse complement strand
TTGCACAAGTTCCATTTATCAATTCGGATGAATTAGAGAATCTTGTATTGCAAATAAGTTCCTAAAGAATCACTGGTTAAAACATCTTGAGAATTTTATAGTAAGAGGTATAATGTGAAGGGTTTATAAATATTAAGCCCGTTCTATCAAGAAATGTTGTATCTCTTTCAAATGCCGTTTGCATGATCTCGTTCTGCCATTTAGCCAATCAGTTCGTTGCTCAAAGTGCTTTCACATGAAATTTCTCAATTCTTTTGACTCCTGTGGCAGTTCCAACATTTGATAACTCATCTATGGCTGACTTCACCTTGAGGAAATTTTTTCATCTATTCAGGAAATTGGCTAGTTCTTTGAATTTTGGTAATTGATATCGCGTAAACTCATATTAGATCATTTTTCGTGCAACAACTATGGATCTGTCAATTAATATCTGTACTTACAATAACAGAGACTTTCTCAGAAATTGTCTCATTTCAATTTATGAGCAGATAAAGGACATAAAATTTGAGATCATTGTGGTCGACAACGCCTCTACGGATGGAACAGCGGCTCTTATAAAAAGAGACTTTTCTGATGTTATCCTGATAAAAAACAACAGAAATGCAGGCGTCGCACCTGCACGAAACCAGTCTATCAGGCGTTCTGCAGGACGTTTTGTTCTCCTCCTCGATGCCGATACAGAATTCGTTTCAGAAAACTTTGCCGATATTATAAAATATATGGACTTATCTCCTGAGGTTGCCTTGCTGGGTGTACAACAGATAACATTTAATAACCAACCGTATCCGGCATCGAGGACATTTCCCCTTGTCCGGGATATCGTGTTGAGAAGACTGGCGTTTCTTGGTTTCATAAGAAATAGCAGGCTCATGAAGGCACATCATGTATTGCTTCATGACTCCGATAAGCCTATGGAAGTCGACTACGTTATTGGTGCCTTTCAGCTTATCAGAAGAGACATATTTACTATGGTAGGCCTTCTGGACGAAAACATGTTCTACGGTTTCGAAGATGCTGATTATTGTGCAAGGGTAAAGAAGGCCGGTTATAAGGTAGTGTATTACCCCGCTTTTACTATAAAACATTATGTCAGCGGAATAACGCGAAAGAAAATCCTGAGTAAGATAGGCATTCAATTGCTTTTTTCTCATTTTAAATCATACACAAAGTTTTATTTAAAGCATTTTGATCTTTTAAAAAGGAGGACATGATGAAGATATTTCTGGCTCTTTTGACCGTTCTGATTTTTATAGTAGTCAAACCTGCATATATTCTGTCAGAACCGATAGAAATGAAAGTGGATGCTGCAAAGGGATTGGGACCGGTTCCTGACCTCTTCAGCAGCAGTATATGGATAGTTAAAGCAAACAACCGGCACAATATAGAACGTTTCTTTAAAGATAATCATCCAAAGGCGATACAATTTACCTTCGACCTCTTCCTCCCGAAGACCAGGAGCCTTGAGGATTACAAGCAGAAATTCAAGAACGAGTTCTTTCACCCATCAGGCATACCCTATCTCGTCGTCCAAAAGGCAAAAGAAGCTGATGCAGAATTAATCGTAGGTTTCGATCCCTTCACGATACCTGCCTGGCTTTCCTTAAGACAAGGAGACAACAGACCGGCATTTACCCATGAAAGCTGGTGGACAATCGAGCAATTATCACCTCCGCGAGACTTCAAACACTGGGGAGAGGTGGTGGGTTATGCGCTCAGTTTTTTACGAAACGAACTCGGAGTAAAAAAGTTGGGTTTTTTTGTAGGTCATGAACCAAACTGGCTCTGGATGGGAACGGAAGAGAGTCTCTTTAAATATTATGAAGCTGCTGCAAGGTCTGCAAAAAACGTGAGCAGTGAGATAAAGGTTGGTGGCCTCGGCCCCTGGAGTTTAACGGCGAAAAAGGAAGGTGCTGATTTTGAAGGCATTACTCCCGCCATCAGTGACTTAGCAAAAAAGGAAGGCGGCTGGAAAAACCCGAAAGGAGATCCTCTTCTCAAAAGTTTCATTGAATATGTCTCGAAAAATAATGTCCCGCTGGATTTTATCAATTGGCATTCTTTCACCCACAATTCACGCCAGCTTGTAAGCGACGGCAAAACGGTTTCCCAGTGGTTAAAGGAAAAGAACCTCGACAATGTCAGGATCTATATTTCTGATTGGGCTTATTGGGCCGGATGGCCTTATCCTGACGATTATCTTGATACGGAAGAAACTGCCTCTGAAGCCATAACTGCACTTTTCCATATGTGGGAGGGAGGTGTTGACTGGCATGGACATGATTTTGATATCCAGGTTGACGCACATGAAAATAGCCGGAGGAAAGAGAGGCGAAATGCAGAATTTATTGGCGATTGGCCTCTTTTTACCAAACATGGCGTAATCAAACCTGTGTACAACTCGTTTAAAGCATTAACTATAGCTACAGAGCCAGCAGGTGGCAGGACTCCTGAATTATTGAAGGTAGAATCTTCTGCGGATGACATTGTAGCGATATCCACGATGAAAGATGATGGTATTTATCTGCTTTTGAGCAATTTTGTACCGGGACAGGCAAGATTGCGTGCCTCTATCACAAAATTGCTCTTAGAAAAATCAGGATTTTCTTCTGAAGAAATCAAATGGCTGAAGGAATGCATCCAGGAAGGAAAGAAAAGCAAGAGAAAAGACACCTTGCTCTCCTGCAAAGAGCAGTTTATTGCCCAGGTAAAAGACAACCAAAAAGCAGAGATAGTTGAATTTCTTGCCAATATATATTCGTATTTACAAAAAAACCCATCCATTCAAGGCATAGTAACACATATTGGAGAGGTTTCATCAAATGCAAAACACCCTCAAACAAAGATAATTGCTTCAGCGCTTTCGGACAAACTAAAAAGTACGTCTTCCCATAAATCACTTACGATTGATTTCGCTAATCTTTCGTTTTCACCATCTCACCAGGCAACCGTATACACCATTGACAGTAATCATAGTAATGCCTGCAGACTGAACAAACAAACTGAGTCTTCTTCCACGAACACGCTCTGCGGTATTGGCGGAATGGTCGACAAGGCTGTGTGGCAGGCAAATGCCGACGCAAATACCTATGCCCAAAAAAAATTGGAAGATTTCCTTTCATCGAAAGGTTACAGCGCAAAAGATTTGGAACTTGTCAGAGAAAAAATTCAAACCGCGAAAAAACAAGGGAATTTGAAACAGCTTCTCAATCAGTTAACTAAAAAAGGGTTCCAAAAAAAAGATATCATGCTGGGTTTGAAGAAATTGAAAACCGTTAGAGAAAATTACCTCCGGGAGCAGATTGACAAAATTAACGCATGGAAAGAAATATCTCTGGAGGGTTCGAAGAGGACCGAAGCCATCAAGGTAACAAAAAATAGCGGTACCTTGAATATTACCATGGAACCCAATTCAGTAAACCTCGTCATCCTTAACAAAGAATAGAAAATGAGCGTCTTTACCCTGTCTCTTTGCCGTAACCGACCTTTGTTCCCCCTGTTTTTGGGTATGTCCGCAGGCGCTTTTTTAGTTTTAGATCCCTTCTTAACGAATATTCTTGCGGGTATGCTCGATTTTTCAATAGGGGGAACAAATATTTTGAAACTCTACCCCTATGAAATCTCCTCCCTGGTTTTTCTTTTTTCACTTTTTTTACCTTTTGTAAAAAAGTTCATTTTCTTAACGAGGGTATATCCTGAAAAGGTATTTATTACATTTTTTATCGGTGGCATGCATATTACCAGTTTAACTACCCTCGTCAAAATAGACCTGAGTGAACTTGTAATGCTGGTCTTTTTCTCAGCGTTGTTTTTAAAATCTGTCGTCAAAGATAAGCCGCTTACCCTATCACTCCTTGATATTTTAAATCTTGCCTTTGTTGCCGCCGTGCTTATTTCATTCATGAATGCCGGCTTTATTCCCTTTATCGTTTATGCTCCCACGCTGGTAAAATTCATGCTCATGCTATTTCTGCTTTCAAACTTCGTTTATAACAAAGAGCTTTTCGTTTTTTCTTTGAAATGCATTATAGTCCTGACGTGTATTTCTTCCTTAATTGGAATTGGGCAAGAACTCATCTTTAAGACAACAGGGGCGCTTCTTATTGGTCTTGTGGACAAAAAAAATATATCCCTCATGTTTGAAATTACATCACAAGGGACGTTCCTGAGAATTCCGGCTTTTTTTGGGACATATAAGCCTTTTACCTTTTTCTTAAACACTGCACTCCTCATCGTTTTCAATTACTTCGTTTATAACAGGCCGTTTCCTTTTAAAAAACGGTTTATACTTACTTTTTCTTTCTCTTTAATGGCACTTGCGCTCTTATTGACTTTTTCCAAAGATGGATTGCTATCCCTTCTTATTGGGTTGACCTTTTCTCTCTTTCTGAGATGGAAAAGATTTATCCTGCATGCTTTTTCTTGTGCCTTGATAGCAGGTGTCACTCTGTACCTTATGGGTTTTCTGGATGATATTCTCAAGGCAATCTCGACAGATTATCATTGGGGGGAGTATAGGATACGGCTACAGTTGGCAAGAGAAGGGATTCTCGGGTTTTTAAATAGACATCCTTTTATTGGCGTAGGGGTTAGCCATATCTTCAGATATACTTCACATTACCTACACTGGGCACCTCATAATGCCTTTATTGAAGCAGCAGGCGCTGTGGGGATATCAGGTTTATTTTTTTATATTGTATTATTAGGATATACCTTTTACAATCTTATCAAAGTTACCCTGATTGCTAAGTCGCTTGAAGATATATGGATAAGTCGGGGATTATTCTCGGGTTTTATTGCATATCTCGTGACCATACAATTTCACCCATTTTTCTATGAAAGATTCACCTGGTTATATATGGGCATCGTCAATGCTTACGTAATAATTGTCAGGCAGAAGGTGCCTGGGCCTGATATGTGTTATCGGGTTAACGAAATCGATGTTAAATTCACGAAACGTAGCAGTGGCGGGGTACAATAAACATGAAAAAAATATTATACTTAGCTATAGGAATAGCAATTATTCTGATACCGTGGACGATTTCTCTCTGCACAAAAACAGGAGAGGCATCAGGCATCGCAGAAATAACCGTGGATGCTTCACAGAACCTCGGTCAGATGCCAGGTATCACAGCAGTAGGAGTGGAACTTTCTCAATGGGGAAATGATTTCTACAAGTCTTATTTTCGGAAAAAATACGAAGAAGACATTGAAAATGCAGGGAGTATCTATCGAACAGGACTGAATCTGCGATATCATGTTTCTGATTTATCCAATGACATTCAAAAATATATAGACCATCTTAATGATTTTGATAGTACCATGTTATCGTATGAGAAAGAGGGGGTGGATCTTATCTTAACCATTTATGGTATGCCTAAGTGGCTGAGTAAAAGATGTATAAAAAACAGGGACGGGGAATATGTATGCGGGCCGAATTGGGGCGCAACACCGCCCATTGATTACGATGCATGGGCAGAACATGTTAAGGGAATAGTGGGTTATTATAAATATAAATTAGGCCTGGATTTGTGGTATGAAATATGGAATGAACCGGATCAGGGGTATCTCTTTTCCAATACTGATTTCTGGTTAGGAAGTCAGGAAGAGTACTTTAAATTATATAAATACAGTGTTAAAGGAGCTCTTGAAGCAGACCCCCATGCAAAGATAGGAGGACCTGCCAGTTCTGTATGGGATAAAGGGGCGATTGAGGAGTTTATAAAATATGCAGCCACAAACAGCCTGCCCATCGATTTTATAACCTGGCATATGTATGCCGGATGGAATAATTTTTGGGGGACAAAATCAGAATACCGGGAAATGTCGGATACTATCAGAGAATGGCTGAAACAGTACGGCTACGATGAAAATACACCCCTCATAATTAATGAATGGAATAATAATGCAAGCCTCAATGATTTGGAAGATCATACCACTGAACAGAATAGTGCATATGCCATTTATGCCGTCTTTAATATGCTCGAAACAGGTATTGATAAACAAGCCTTCTTTAACTTCGTCGATTTTGAACATAACTCATTATTTTCCGGCAGCACGGGGATAATGAGTAACGAAGGTGTTATTAAATCTGTTTATAATGCATTTAAGGCGCTTGCTATCTTACAGGGAGAACCCGAAGATGAAATCACAAATAGACTTAAAGTAGACATTGGTGGCGATGATGATTGTTTTCTTGCAGCAATTGCATCTCAGACAAAAAATAACCGCGTGATAAGAATACTGATCTCTAACTATATTCCTAAAGCAGCAATGCTTAAGAATGGGTTTTCGCCAAAAACTTATCCATGCGCTTTAAAGCATAGAGTAATTCCAAGAAAAATATCCTTGAATCTCACCCATGTTCCTTTCTCAGGAAAAGCATTCATGACAACGTATCTTATAGATAAGAATCATTCAAATTCCTGCAGATATAACAAAGAAACAGAAGAGGTACAATCAGACTCTCCCTGCGGCGATAATGGAATAGTAGATAAATTGGTTATGCAGGCAAAGAACGAGTCTCAAGGAAAAGCCTTATTGGAAGCCAACTATTTCCTAAGGTATAGGGGGTATACAGAAAGACAGATAGAGATCATTTTGAGACAACTTGGTGAATGTCTAGAAATAGACAGGGAAACCGTTTTTAAAGACTGTATTAGTACTTCATTGGAATCAACCTGTTCTCAGGTCATGGACTTAGGGAGTTATCCACCAGACTGTGATGTATTTGAACGGGATGTTACAGACTTCAATACGGTATATCACAACGCCTATAACGATTTTTATTTCTCCGGTGATCATACAGGCTTGTCGGGTCAGACAATGAATGTTTCGACGTGGATTGACAAAATAAACACCGATCCACATATCTCCCTGGAGGGTTCAAAACAAACAAAACAGATCAATATAACGAATGGTTCATATCAAGAGGTAATAACCCTGCAGCCGTATGCTGTTTTCCTGGCTGAAATAACGTTGCCATAAATACCAGATTGTTACTATTTACCAATGCAAGCAACGAATGATATTTTGGAGATATAAAAAGTGTTAAAGTATACGGTACAGTTTATACTGGTTTTCACCTTTTTTCTGAGTAGTTTATTCATATCTTCTGGTAAAATTAGTTATTCATACAATCTCAAAAACCACACTTCGGTTCACCTTGCAGTGACAGAAAAAACTCCGAATGCATATATTTTCCCATTTCTTCTTAGCAAACAAGAAAACAAGCTTGATAGAGTTTTTAATATTGATCAGTTGTCAGGTTTCAATGGAACGGACATTTATAAAGATTTTACTGCTATACCCGCTTACAATACGAGTCTCCATCCAACTGCTGTTGTTATAGAAGATTTCAATGGCGATGGGAAAAAAGACTTAGCAGTATCGCATTTTGGTACTGTTACTTCTCCGGATTCCCCTGGCGAAATCTCCATCTTGCTGGGGAATAGTAATAGCACCTTCACCACCTCAAATAATTTTAATGCCGGGATTCACCCTGTTTCCCTTGTAACAGGCGATTTTAATAGGGACAAAAAAAAGGACTTAGCCATCTCAAATTTTGGCAGTAATAACGTTTCTGTTTTTTTGGGAAATGATGATGGATCTTTTGGTATAGCAACCAATTTTAAGGTAGGGAGTAAGCCATTTCGATTGGCAACCGGTGATTTCGATAAGGATGGAGTTGCAGATTTAGTAGTACCAAATTTTGGCAGCAACACTATTTCAATTCTCATTGGGATTGGAACAGGTGCCTTTAACAATTTGGCTACGGTAAAGACAGGAAATGGTCCTGTTTCTGTAGCCGTTGGAGACCTTAATCTTGATAAAAAAGAAGATATCGTAGTCGCTAATTTTTACGATAATACCGCATCAATACTTTTTGGAAATGGAGACGGTACTTTTAGGAAAAATATTAATTTCCCAGTGGGCACCGCTCCATCTATGGTTAGCGTAGAAGATTTTAATAAGGATAGCATTTTAGATATTGCAATTGCTAATATGGGTAGCAATAGCATTTCTGTCCTATTAGGAAAACTCAAAGAAACATTTCTCGTAGATTATGAGAATATTACAATAGATAATGTAGTATCCAATCCAAGCGCTTTGATTTCAAGGGACTTTAACGGTGATGGCCAAAATGATTTGGCTGTTACAAATTATGGCGGCTTAGGGGTTCAAAGGCATGGAGACGACCTTTCCATTCTTCTTGGAAATGGAGATGGCACATTTAATCAAACTACAAAAGATGTTGTCGTTGGGGTAAGTCCGATTTTTATAACACCGGGGGATCTTGATGGCAATCAGACAGTTGATTTGGTTACCACAAACTTTGAGAGTAACAATTTAACAGTCTTATCTGGAAGTGAAGATGGAACCTTTGGACCTTTAAATACCTACCCAGCCGGTAAAGGAACTCATTGGATTGCATCAGGCGATTTCAACCTTGATGGAAATATAGATCTGGTTACAGCAAATATTGATGCAACAAATATAAGTAGTTTATCAGGAAACGGTGATGGAAGTTTTAAATTACCTGAGATATATGAGATTCAAGCTACAGTTCATGCCGTAACACCAGGGGATTTAAATAACGACGGAGTACTTGATCTTGTTACTGCTAATATCAGTTCAAATACCATTACCCTATTACACGGCAAAGGAGACGGAGCATTTTCAATACGTGATGAGTATTTCGTTGGACCAAGTCCACATCTTGTTCGTATCAATGATTTGAATAATGATGGTATAAATGATCTGGTTATTCCCATCTTTGGTCGGAATTTCACTACAATTCTTTTTGGAGACGAAGATGGTTCTTTCGTAAATAGAACAATTCTGTTTTCAGGCGATACCCCATCTGATGTTGCAATTGACGATATAGATATGGACGGCAATAAGGATTTGGTTGTCTCACATTTTGATGTAAACTATATAACGGTTTTTATTGGAAATGGGAATGGCTCTTTTGTAAAAAAAGAAAATATCGATGTTCATGGAGGTCAACACTCCTTATTAATTAAGGATATAAATTTTGATGGAAAATTAGATATCGCGGGAAGTCTTTTTTACGATGACAAAATATTCTCTTTGTTTGGTTCAGGCAATGGTTCTTTCTATACTCTAAATACTTGTAACGTAGGGAAATTACCTTCAACAATTGCTCTGGACGATTTCAATTATGATGGCCTGTATGATATTGCAGTAGTTTGTGAATTTGATAATGTAATATCTATTTTGTCAGGAAATGATGATTTTACCTTTTCATTTGGTGCTAATTTTATTGCTGGTAATAGGCCTGCGGCTCTGATATCTGCCGATATTAACAACGATGGTAAAATTGATATTGCAGTTGCTAATTGGTACACAAACGATGTTACCACCATGCTCAACAATCTTGACACGCGCTGAAAACCAGGTATTGCCCCCAACCAGCGCCGATGCCAAAGAAGTTGAAAGAAACCTCAGAAGAAGAGTATCTAGAATAGCGCTTGGCATAAACACGTGTCGGCTTTCCTGTACGTGTCGCCAGGTGCGAGTGAAAGAACGTGTGGATTATGGAAGGAGGGTGGATTTCGATTAAAAAATGCAGGGCAGTATTTATTAATTTTTTCCGTATAATTCAAAATCAGAAAGTGAGGAAAATATGAAAACAATAAAAGGATTATTAAGTTCTACATTATTTTTACCCTTCTTTGTTACGCTATGTTATGCAGAAAGTCAGGTAACAGCACCAGCGCCCACAATAGTATCAGGTTTACCACCGTCTGCACCACATGCCGAAACGCCGGTATTGCCACCCAGGCTTGCTGCTGTTGATGCTAACCAGGATATAAAAGTCTCAAAGGATGAGCTGGTTGCATTTGTTGTAAAGAAAGCCGAAGAAAAGATAATCGAAAAGGCCGGAAGATTAGATACCAACGGGGATAAGTGTTTATCAAAGGAAGAACTCAAAGGAAAAAACAAAACAAAGGTACGTTTTGACGATGTTGATGCAAACAAGGATGGAAAGCTTTCAAAAGATGAGGCCGTTGCCTTTGTTCAAAAAAAGGCTGAGGAAAGGGCTACGAAACTATTCCAAAAAATGGATAAAAACGGAGACGGATTTATAACAGGAGACGAATTAAAACACCCCAAAAAGGAAGAAGAGAAAGTAGAAGAGACGCTGCAAGAAGAGGATATGTAATAGTTCCCGGATTTTTTGATTTTCTCGCTATATCTTAATTATATTCAGGGATTCCCATTTTATGTAAGCGGGTTTCAGGGTAGCATGGACTTCGTCGTGAGCGCTCCAGCCGAACGGCAAGCCTGGTTTGTCCGTGTCCGTGCCTAACTTGAAATCTGAAAGGAGGCAAGAAGAAAAAGCCCCGTGATAGTTCTTGGTATAAACAATATGCACGATGCCTCGGCGGCCATTGTTATGGATGGTAAAGTAGTTGCCGCCGCCGAGGAAGAGAGATTCAGCAGGTATAAACATCATGTCGGTTTTCCCGCCAGCGCCATGAGGTATTGTCTTGATGAAGCAGGCATAACCGTTAAAGATTTAGACGCTGTGGCTCTATCGTGGAGACCCTGGGTATTGAGGACAAGGATCTTTAATGCCCTGAAGTCAGCCTCTTTTTCAAAAAGGGCATTCAAGGCCAAAGCGAGCCGCGGTATGGGTCAAATGGGAAATGAATGGTACCAGCTCTTTACCATGAAACGGCTTATCGAGAGGCAATTTGGAAAGGCGAACTTCCGGCTCCATTATATTGACCACCATCTCTGCCATGCAGTGAGCGCCTTTTATGTCTCCCCATTTGAAAAGGCTGCCACATTAACCGTGGATGGGGCAGGGGAAGAAGACACAACCGTTTTGTGGGCTTGCAATGGTACGGAGATAAAACGGCTAGCTTCGATAAAAATCCCCCATTCTCTTGGCCAGTTCTATGCAACGATAACCGGGTTTCTCGGTTTTAAGGTACAGTCCGATGAATACAAAGTCATGGGAATGGCATCGTATGGAAAACCTGCATTTGCTGATTTCTTTAGAAATGAGGTATTCGATTTTCGCGAGGACGGTACATTCAGGGTCAATAACCATTTCCTCGACTATCATCTTGCCAGGCAGGGCATATTCCTAAAGGAAACCATTCGGGTATTAGGGAAAAATCGTTTGCCAGATGAAGAGATCACGAATCACCATATGGATATTGCCAAAAGTGCCCAGGTAGTCCTTGAAGAGGTCCTCTTTCACATGGTAAATCGTCTGCACAGAGAAACAAGACTCGACAAACTCTGTCTGGCTGGGGGTGTTGCATTAAACTGCGTGGCAAACGGAAAGTTGTTTGACAATACACCGTTTCATCAGATATTTATCCAGCCAGCGGCGGGAGATGCGGGGACATCCATCGGTGCCGCCCTTTATGTGTATCATCAGTACACCCGTGAACCCAGAAGATATGAGATGCGTGACGCCTATTTAGGCCCGTCGTATTCTCATCAAAAGTGTGCTGATACCCTGAACGACTTTGGTCTGTCTTATCAGGAATTGACAAATGAAGAGCTCTGCCGTAGAATTGCAAACTTCTTGTCTGCGGGCAAGCTCGTCTGCTGGTTTCAAGGTCGTATGGAATGGGGGCCAAGGGCATTAGGAAATCGAAGTCTCCTTGCTGATCCCCGAAGAGCGGAGATACGCGATATCATAAACCTCAAGGTAAAACAACGGGAACCGTTCAGGCCCTTTGCCCCTTCTGTTTTGGAGGAAAAGAGCTATAGCTATTTTGGAAATCCTATCCCATCCCCCTTTATGCTTTTTGCCTTCAAGGTAAATCCAAATAGACAGAAGGAAATTCCTGCAGTAACCCATGTGGATGGAACAGCAAGACCACAGACCGTGAGTAAAGAGACAAACTGGCTCTATTGGAATCTCATTAAAGAATTTGAAAATCGCACCGGCGTACCTGTCTTATTAAATACCTCCTTTAACGTACAGGAACCTATCGTATGTTCCCCGAAGGATGCCGTCACGTGCTTCCTGAAGACAAAGGTGGATTACCTGGTTTTAAATAATCTCCTTATAGAACAACCCTCTGAAATACCCTTATAGATCAAGGACTCATGACGGATAAAACCTTATTAGAATACTGGTTTATATTATATAACAGGAAGGTGATAATACTTGTTATAGCCCTTTCAGCCATGGTAACCGCTGGGGTGTTGTCGAAGATCCTTTCCCCTGTCTATGAGGCGAAGGCTGTATTCTTTGTCCCGAAAGAACCGGATGTCACAACCTTTTTCACATCTCCGGGAGAAATCATGGCCAGGTCTCCCCTTATGCCTTCAAGCAACGAGGAACCACATGGGCCGTATATCGGTATCCTTAAAAGTCAGACTATAGCTAGCCTTGTCCAGAAAGACTTCCCCCACAAAACAGCCGAAACTTTAATGAGGCGGGATATGGACTTTGTCTTAAGCGACGAGTATATGCTCGAGGTCTATGCCAGGGATAAAAACCCCCGCATGGCAGCTGCCATTGCTAACGCCTATGTAAAATATTTCGAGCAACTTATGGGAGAATATTCTCTGGTATCTCAATCAGAAAGACAGGCAACTCTCGAAGAAGATATAACCAGGAATCAAAAAGGCCTTTCAAGGGCAAAGGGGATATTAAAGGTCTTCCAGCAAAAAAACAGGACGGCCAATTTAGACGAGGAAATAAAACAACTCATCACGATGAAGACAACCTTTGAGTCTCAATTGGAGGCGTCTCAAGTTTCATACAATGAGAATAAAAACAAAATTTTGACAACAAAAAGGAAATTAAAAGAGGAAGCCGTTGCTTTTAATACCTCCGAACTTGTAATTACAAGTCCACTTTTAGAAAAATTACGGGCACAATTAGTAGATATAGAGGCCAAGATGGCTGCACTCAGGGTGGAAATAAAAGAGACCCACCCTGATTATATTGTCTTAAAAGAAAATTATGAAGAAATTATAAAAAATATCAATAAAGAAATTGAGATTATCATAAAGAGTCAGGTCAAGGCCCCTGACACCTTTTACGAAAATTTGAGAAGGCAATTAATTAGTCTTTATGTTGACGGCGAGGGGACAAAGGCCGCCATACGAGGCATTAAAAAGACGTTAAAGGGTATAGAGGAAAGGATACTTGAAATACCTAAGCTAAAGAACCAGCTTGATACCCTTACCACAGAAATAGAGAGGTACAAAAAGCTCGTTGATTTACTCAAGGTAAATCTGGCTGAGGTGATGGCCCAGGAGAGAAGGGCGCCCCAGATAGCCGTCCTGGTGGATGAAGCAACCCCACCGAAAAGACCTTCCTTTCCCATTTTATGGTTGAATATGACAATAGCCTGTCTGGCCGGTCTTGCAGGAGGAATATTCTATTGTTTTTTTGTGAATTATCTGGATGAGACCCGTGAGAAAAGGATATACAGATTGTGGAAGATCATAAAATCAACACAGGGGTGAAGCATCGTGGTAGATGAAGAAATACTGACCATCCTGGAAAAAAAAGAGCGAAAGAGGTTTTTTAAACAGATCCAGAATCAGGCCGAAGAAGAAGGGCATATACCGCCTATGCCCTTTCTTTTTCTAAGAAAGATATCTCATCCTATACAATATATGGGCGGTATCCTTTTCGGTATATTTTTGGGAGTTTCTATCTTAGTTTTTAATTATTTAGTTTTTGTTTTCCTTTTGCACGTGCAGTTTTAATGGGGATATTGAGATACAATGTCATCCCAAAAACTCTTCCTCGAATTTAATACCCCGAGAAATATTTTTTGTGCATACTCGGTTCATTATCATACACTACCTTTACTATGGCCAAAACGAAAAAAGATGACGCCCTTACCCTGAAGATCAGGGAATTGAGAGAGAAAGCAAAGAGAAAGGTACAGGGGGGGCTTATAAAGGAATTTGAAAAATACAAGATACAGGGAATATACCCCTGGGAAGGAATATGGCTCAGTTCACAGGATATAAGGAAGGTTCAAGAAAGATTGAAGAAAAGGGACAAAATTGTCTTTATAGAAGTGATCGTCCTTTTTTCCGTATTAGGCCTTTTCTCTTATGTACTTTATCGATTAATGAACAAATTTCTCCTTCCATAAGCAGGCCAGCAATTTGATATGTGTTCCTCAATCAACCGCACGAATCACATATCGGTTTATAAGACCTGCATCTACTCCTGCGAGCATGGCCTCAAAGGGTTTTACACTGTCTTTCGGACTATCCGGTATGATAAATTCTTCTTTTTTAACAAGCAAATCCCGGTCATCATATATTTCTAATTTAAATTTTGCAAAGCGATAATTTTTTTCAGATCTATTCTCTATCTCACCGGTAAAAAGTACGTTATCTCCAAATGGATTAAACCGCACATTTCTTACAAAAAATCCGTTTCCAATATCTTCAAATCCATCCGTTAAAGAAGGCCTGGCGGTCTCTTTAGTCAGAATTTCTTTTCTTGGCGCTTTTAAGACTCCCGCAGAAAGATTTTTTTCTAATGCATTCACACGTTTTTCCAAGGCCTCAACCCTTGCTATAAGATTTGAAATAACGATCTCCAGCATATTTAATTTATTAGATAAATCTTGTGCGAATAACGAACTTCCTGCCAGTATCATAGGAACTATTACTACCACCAAACCCACGAAAAACTTTCTTGTCGCTAGCTTCATATCCTAAATCCTAAAATATTTTATCTCCACTTTGTGAGTAATAACACCTGCCTTTTGCAGGTCGATATTATCATACTCTAAACGATTAGTGCAAGTGTAATCCAATGAAACAATTCCACATAATAACAACTGCCAAAAGACCGTAAAACTTGACAAGGTATAATATAATTGCTATGATGACATGAATATGTTCTAATAAAATAGCGGCATGCACTTCGTTTACAATATACCTTCATGCGACACATTCTGACTATCCGATACGGTGTTCTGAAAAACACATCCGATTTCTATGCAGCATTTAACTCACTCAAAAAGGGTGATCCGGTTATAATTCGTTCGCACCGGGGCGTAGAGTTTGGCGAGGTCGTCACCAAGGTCAAAGAAATCGCCGATGATATCCCCATCGAAAATCTTGGGGAAATTTTACGGAAAGCCACTCCCGACGACAAGGAAAAACAAAAAAATATACAAGACGAGTTTATTCCTTTCGAATTCAAATTTTGCCAAAAAAAGATAAAAGAGCATAAACTCCTCATGAAACTGGCTAGTGTCGAACACTTATTTGGAACCAAAAAAATCATCTTCTATTACCTCGCCAATGGCCGCGTAGACTTTAGAGAACTTGTAAAAGATCTGGCAAAAGAATACCAGGCCCGCATAGAAATGAAACAAATCGGGGTTCGTGATGAAGCACGGCTTTTAGCTGATTACGAACATTGCGGGCGGGAGTTATGTTGCAGATCTTTCCTCAAAAATCTCGAACCCGTTACCATGAAAATGGCAAAAAATCAGAAAGCCACATTAGATCCATCTAAGATCTCAGGACGATGTGGCCGGCTTATGTGTTGTTTACGGTACGAAGATAAAGTCTATGAAGACTTAAAACATACACTGCCAAGAAAAGGTTCTATCGTCAAAACTGCAAAAGGAACTGGTGAAATTGTTAATTATGACGTATTGCAACAACAAGTTACCATTGAATTAGAGAACGGAAGCAGGCTCCACGCATCAGTGTCTGATATCATTGACAGAGTAAGAGAGCCCGCGCGACAAACAGAAGAAACCTGCAATCACCCCTGTGAAAAGGATTGCGGTCGTGAGTAAACATACCTTTTATCTTACAACACCCATTTATTATGTTAATGACATACCACACATCGGCCATTCATATACTACCATCGCTGCCGACGCACTGGCTCGATATAAAAGGGCAAAAAACCTCGATGTATTCTTCCTGACGGGAACAGATGAACATGGACAAAAAATCCAAAAAGCTGCGCAAGCCTGCGATAAATCTCCCATAGAATTTGTTAATGGCGTGGTAGATAAATTCAAAACCTTGTGGAACGACCTCAACATCTCTCACGATGATTTCATTCGGACAACCGAGGATCGGCATTGCCGCCGCGTAAAAAAAATCTTTCAGCAAATCCAGGAGAATGGCGATATCTATCTGGGAGAATACGAAGGATGGTATTGTGTCCCCTGTGAGAGTTTCTGGATTGAATCACAACTGAAAGAAAGGAAGTGCCCCGAATGTAATCGGTCCGTCGAAAAAGTAAAGGAAAAAAATTATTTTTTCCGATTATCAAAATACCAGAAAAGCCTTCTTGAACATCACGAAAAACACCCCCATTTCATCCAGCCGGAATCGAGAAGAAATGAATTACTGCAGAGGATTAAATCTCCCGTAGAAGACATCAGTATAAGCCGCTCTGCCATAGAATGGGGCATCCAGGTCCCATCAGATCACACCCATACTATTTATGTCTGGATCGATGCGCTTCTGAACTACATTACCGCTCTCGGTTACGACGACGACATGCAAAAATTTCAAAAATACTGGCCTGCAAGCGTTCATATCATTGGAAAAGAAATCTTGTGGTTTCATGGGGTTATCTGGCCAGCAATACTCATGTCGTTAAAAATCGATTTACCCTTTCAAATCTTTGCACATGGGTGGTGGACCATTGAAGGCCAAAAGATATCAAAATCTTTGGGAAATGCAATAGACCCGACCGGCATTATCCAATCTTATGGCACGGATGCCTACAGATATTTTTTGCTGAGAGAAGTTCCCTTTGGGGGAGATGGAAATTTCTCTTATAGCGCTCTCATCCATAGGATAAATTCCGACCTCGGCAACGACCTTGGCAACCTATTGCAGCGCACATTGACCATGATCGAAAAATATTTTCAGGGAGTCATCCCTGAGGTCGCCAGCGATGACGATGAACTAAAAGGTGCATCACGCGTTACCCATGATAAAATGGGTCATGAAATGGATAATCTCCAATTTAGCAGGGCGCTTGAGGTTGTTTGGGAATTTATAGCCCGCGTCAATAAGTTCATAGAAGAAAAAAAGCCCTGGTTACTGGCCAAAACAAACGATACAAGGCCACAGCTTGCCACCGTCCTCGGGACCTTAGCCATGGCCATTAAAGATATTTCTATTTTTATTTATCCATTTATGCCAAAAACCGCTGCGGAAATACAACGACAACTCGGCATGCTAGAAAACAATCAACCCCTATGTTTAGAATTCCAGCAAAAACTTAAGGAAGGAACTGTTGCGCGAAAAGGTAAACCCTTATTCCCAAAAATTGAATCTGCGTAAACCATTATCACCATTTGGAGAAATATATATGACAAAGGCATGGAACAAGATAAAGGATATTATTAAAAAAGATCCTCGCTATTCCCTGCAAGCTTACCAATTTGTATTTGAGGCCCTTGACTACACCATAAATATGCTTGGTAAAAATCAACATAAAACAACCGATCAGGATCGTCATGTAAACGGAAAGCAACTTATGGAGGGCATCAGGAAATATGCATTAAAGCAATTCGGCTTTATGGTTTTAACCGTATTCGAGCAATGGGGCATACATCAGGATGCAGATTTTGGAAATATCGTTTTTAACTTAGTGGAAAGCGGCCTTATGGGGAAAACGGAAACCGATTCCCCCGATGACTTTAAAAATACTTACGATCTTAAGAAGGTCTTTGAGGAAGGATTCAAGTTCGATGGAAAATATGATATCCACTTATCATTGCAGGCCCTGGGTATCAAGAAAAGATAATTACTGGTCATTTTTCACACAGCGGAACCCGACATTATTATCCTTCCCTTCAGGAAAACTGCAACTTCGATAGGCACTTCTCAGAATATAATGATGGTTTACCCATGAGCCACCCCTCACCACGCGAAATTTTCCTTCTTCGTACCAATCATCACACCATTCCCAAACATTTCCAGCCATGTCAAAACAACCATAAGGACTTACACCTTCTTTCCGGTCGCCAACCGGCGCCGGGGCGCCAGTGTTTGGATCCAGATTGTAAACAGCCCTTGTAATATCCGGCTGTATATTTCCCCACGGATACTCTCTCCCATCAGTCCCGCGCGCCGCTTTTTCCCATTCCACTTCCCTGGGAAGTCGTTTGCCTGCCCATTTGGCATAGGCAACAGCCTCTTTCCAGCTAATGCCCACAACCGGTTGGGATGACTTATTAAATCGCTCGTTATTCCAAAACAAAGGTTCCCGGCCTCCTGTTTCTTCGACAAACTTTTTATACTGAGCATTGGTTATGGGAAATTTATCAATATAAAAAGCCTCAATATAAACAACCTTTCTTTCATCGCCCATTACAAATTCACCCGACGGCACAAGGACCATTTCTGAACCGTCTGTCTTATTAATAATACTTACCAATCGCGTCATGATTCTATCACCTATAGCAAAGAAAAGGGTTACGATTATTTATTTTTATCCTCTGTTCTTTTCTTACTTTTAACGTTGCCCGATCTTTTGATTCCTCTCTTTTTCGTAGTCAGCTGCTGAAATAATTTTTTTGCATCCTCGTTTTTCGGATCACACGCAATTGCCTTTTCTACCTCAGACATCGCAAGCACCCGCTGTCCCTTGCACCGATAAGCAAGACCCAGGTTATAATGGAGTACGCTGTCGTTAGGATCGTTCAGGAGGAGTGTTTTCCATGTCTCTATCGCATCATCGATTTTTTTACAGTCGTAATACGCATCCCCCAGACTATACGAGACATCTTCATATGTTGGATCTATCTCCAAAACCTTTTTTAACTCCGCAATCCCTTCTTCGCAGGAATCTTCGTCTAAAAGAATAAAGCCCAAATTATAATGCGCCTCGATATGATTTGGTTCTAATTCAATGACCTTCTTATATGCATCGATTGCTTCACGTATCATCTCCTCATCAGAATAGGCAGATGCAAGCGCGAAATAGACCGGAACATCTACGGTAT
>JAUPKS010000216.1 GCA_030837315.1 Planctomycetota bacterium | reverse complement strand
TGAAAAATAAGTATTAAAAAAAATGCTAGAATCAGGGAAAAGAGATGAAAAGGAGTACAAAAAACCAAATAACAAATACACAAAGATTCACAGAATATTAACAAATCAGAGATAATTTAAAGGAAAAATTAAATAAATTTAGAAGCATGTAAAGGTGTAAAATCGAAAAAACGTATATATGTTCACGAAAAGTTATTAAGTAATCCCTTAAGGGGAGCCAGTAACAATGCCCTTTTAGGGCTAATCAAACCACCCGCTATGCGGGTGGTTACTGACTTACAGGTATTTCGGGATATATTCTATTTTATCATTTTTATTTATTGCACATATTGTTGTAGTTCAGTGTTGAAATTCAAAAAACTTGATACCTTGGACGAATACCTATGGATGATAACAAAGAACCGGAAGAAATAAAAATCCGTAAGATGCTTAATGAATACGTGGCTCACAGCTCTTACAAGCTAAATCCAGATACTAAAATTATAGATAGGGTAGTTAAAGGGTTGGTTATGCGCAAGGTCAAATTTGGGTACGCATACTGCCCATGTCGTTTGGTTACCGGAGATAAGGAAAGAGATAAGAATATCATTTGTCCATGTGTTTATCATGGTGAAGAGATTGATCGTGACGGAGAATGTCACTGCAATCTTTTTGTTAGTGTTAATTATCAAATAAAATATGAAGAAGGAGACTGATAATGTCTGAAGACGTCGTCATTATTACAGATGGAAATTTTGATGGAGAGGTGTTAAAATCAAACATCCCTGTGTTAGTAGATTTTTGGGCAGCATGGTGTGGCCCATGTAGACAGCTTGTCCCAGTGATAGAAGAATTAGCAAAAGAATACAAAGGCAAGGTTAAGGTGGGAAAGCTCGATACAGAAGAAAATAACAACACCCCGTCTAAATTTGGGATTACTGCAATACCTACTATTATTCTGTTCAAAAATGGCCAAGCCGTGAATAAAATGGTTGGAGTAAAATCAAAAAAGGATTTAAAGGCTGCGCTAGATGCCCAGCTAAAATAATTACGGGATTCCTAAGAGTTCGTGGAGCTTAGTTGGTATATCATTGTTTTTCATTAAGATTTCGCCTATCAGAATAGCGTTTATTCCCATTTTGAGTAGTTTTACTATTTCTGTGCGCGATTTTATACCACTTTCACTTACAATAATTTTCTCATCAGGAATCATGGGCATTAGCCGGGCGGTGGTTTCCAAGTCAATCTTAAATGTTGCAAGATCGCGATTGTTTATACCAATGATAGTGGCACTTGTCTGTAAAACCTTTTGCAATTCCGCTTCCGTATGTACCTCTACCAAGCAATCCATACCCAGTGCTAGTGCCAGGTCCAAAAAATACTGGATTTCCTCTTTGGAAAGAAGTGATGCAATGAGCAGTATTGCATCAGCTCCGGCAAATCGTGCCTCGTAAATTTGGTAAGCGTCAATGATGAAATCCTTTCTCAAAATAGGCAAGGTTACAGACTTTTTAACATCCATCAAGTACTTTAAATTGCCTTGGAAGAATTTTTCATCAGTAAGGACGGAGATAGCGGCAGCACCTCCTGCCTTATAAAGATGGGCAATTTCAATCGGATTAAAATCTTCTTTGATAATCCCTAGGGATGGGGAAGCCTTCTTGATCTCGGCAATAATGCTGATATTCGTATCACATTTGAGCGCACGACTAAAAGTTTTTGCATCATGCCCTTTTTGAATACCTTTCTTTAATACCTCAAGAGGAATATGTTTTTTGTTTTCGGCAATCTCATATAATTTATGCCGATAAATTTTGTCCAGGATTGTCATAAGCGTTTTTGTTTCAATGAAAGTTCTCTAAAACGGTTGCTCTTATCCGGAAAGGTATTTGTTGTAATGAGTAATTGCATGGAATGAACAGATCTGAAGAGCCGTAAAGATACCCACCTGCATAAGGCAAGCCGTATAGTAAGATATATCGTGTGATGCAGAAATAATCTGAAAAAGAAATTGGCCGAAAGAGTTACAAACAAAACTATGGCAGCGTACAGGCAATATTTATAGCGATAGCGAATGCCGTATCCAAGCACTATCGTGAACAATCCTATGAGAATATAGCTAACTCCATACCCGCGCTGAGCAAGCCCTTTACTCATGGTTAGTGCAAGTATACTTAGGATGATACCTAAAATACCAAGAAAAATTATCAGGTTTGCTACCTTCCCAACACGCTGCGCATGATTTAGCGAACGGTTTTCGTTCATTTATCTAACAACCTCAATAATGATTACAATTCCAAAAAGAAAGAATATAGTTGCTGAGATGTACTTTATTAATTTATCAGGAAGTTTTTTGCCAGCAATAATACCAGCAATTATTGCAATCCCAGCCACTGCAGCCATACCGAAAGTCGAACCTACCCATACCCCCATGAATGATCGATATTTAGCGGTAAGTGTGATTGTCGCTAATTAGGTTTTGTCGCCAAGCTCAGCTAAAAAGAAAGCGATAGCAACTGTTGCTATTGTACCTAATTTGATCCATTTTTTTCTTTCTCATCACAAATATCGCCTTTTAAAGTCTAGATACCAAAGCCAATAAAGGAAAGCCCAATTAAAATCTTTCGATAGTGCGTTGGAATTAATGCGCTCACTTTATCTCCGATTTATCAAAATGCGTCTTGTGCGTCAACCAAAAACGTGAGAATTTATAAAATAAAAACCTCCTGCATTCTTAAAATACAGGAGGTTTTTATGTAAAAAACTTCTTAAAAGAATTTTAGTGATGTTCTTCTTCGACAATAAATTCTACGCCATCTTCATAAGATTGTTTTCTATAACCGAAAAGGGATACGATTGTTCCCGCAGCAAGTCCAGTAATCCATGCAATAATAAAGGTAACAAACACACCCTTGATTTGTAATCCCGGGACAACATTTTGTGCAATAAAGATTGCTGCCAGACCACCGAGCATGCCAGGCATTCCATGAAGATTATGGACACCACAGGTATCAATTCCTTTTAAAGCTTTTTGGACACGCGGTTGAATGATGGCAAAACCAATAACACTTAAAATACCAGCAACGAACCCCAAAGCCAGAGACGCCTTTGGAGTTGTATGAGCACAAGAAGAACCAATTGCCACACCACCGGCAAGGGCGGCATTGGCCATATCCTCAATGGCGATCTTCTTCCGAATCATAGTGCTAGCGATGTAGGTAGCCACTGTTGCACCGCAGAGTGAAAGAATTGTATTTACTGCAGCCAGAGGCATCTTTGATATTTCTGCAGGTGCAGCACAGAATGACGGCCAGAAGATCCATAGCATCATACTCCCCAGCATGGAGAATTGATTACTGATCTTATCGGATTCAATTTTTTTGTTAAAATCCTCGCTTGTGGTCATTCTGACAATAACACCTAATCCAAAGTAGGCACCAAATTGGTGAATAACAATAGAACCACCCGTGTCAATCAACTGTCCCTTTGGAATAATGCCCATACCATTGTCTAACATAATCCATTCGTTCAACATATAGGATGGGACAAATATCAAAGCCATGATAATATATTGAGACATCTTTAATCTGCCCAAGAAAGCCCCTGTTGCAATCAGTATACTTGCTGCACAAAATTCTGCAAGGATCAACCGATCCATGGTTAATTCGGCAGGTTCTCCAAAAATATTCATTTTCTTAAGAAACATATAGTAAGGAATAACAATACTTACCCCAATATAAGTAGCAGTAACAGCGCCATAACCATATCGTTTAACAAATACCATTAAGAATCCGAAACCAACCATCAACATGGCCATAATATGAATAGCCTTGCCGTATTTGGCTAATTCAAGAAAATCCTCCATAGCGGAAGCGACCCCACCGGGAGCCTCAGATTTTTCAAAAGCCGGTACTGCTTTACCGGTTGTATGAGACTCCACATTGTTGCCGGCAAGGAGAATTCTATAGTTTTCAGAATTCACATTGGACGAGAGATCTTTTGATGCCCATTCGTTCCAATTGTTTTGATTCTCATGTATTGCGAACAATGTATAGTCCGCCGATTGTTCCTCTAACACTTCTGTCCCATAACTGGATCGCACAATCCCAATCAATGGGATCAAAAGAACAATGCTCATAACTACGTACAACTTCAAATACTTTTTTGCTGACATCTGATCGCCCTCCTTTTCCCTTATAATGTTGTAGGAAACTAGTACATCGCAATTTTAACATTTAAGATGGGAATTACAATTACTCTATCGATTTGATTCCTTCAACTTAATATAACACAAAAACTTATCAAATGTTTAATAACACACTCCCTTCATTGTTATTCTCGGTAGACTTTAACATAGAATCTAAAATAAATTATTACATGAAATATACTAGCGAGGCAAAGCCTCCGACCGATAAAACACAGTTGCAAGTTGAAAACTTAAATCTCACAACGATTCTTAAATACTTAACTCATTTGTAAAGAAAAACCGCAGATAAAGATTTTCAATCTCTTTATTCGACGATAAATACTGCTTGATTTCAGCCATTTTGCCATAATCCTTCCCATATTTATTACGCTATGCGAAAAACAAATCACTCCTAAAGTTCAAAGCTAAGTTTGATTTATTATCAACTATATACATTGCTATCTCCCGCTTCATAATTGATATTTTCGAGGATATATATAGTTCATTTAATTGGAAATATCAAGTGAAAAGTATATATCACTGCAATTTGTTTTGTTATAAATTAGCGAAAAACGTGCCAGAATTAATTTGGCAAAAATACTGTTACCGCCACTTTTGATGGATGAGGGAGATTGAGTGAATTTTAGAATTAAACTTCGTGGAAACGTGTCTGATATTCCGGTGTGTGTGGTTTAATGGCCCTGAAGTTGTGCCTTTTTAGACTCGTAGTCTTCTTCGGTGATAAGCCCTTCTTCCTTTAATTCATTGAGTTCTAACAACTTCTCGTTTTCGGTGCCTTTTTCTGCAGAAATGTCAGAGGATTGGCTCTTTGTTTCTGCACCGATGAGTTCCTTTAGTTTATATTGATAATCGTCTTCAGTGACGAAACCTTGGTCATATAGCTCCTTAAGGTCTTTAACCCGTTCATCTTCTACAATACTGCCAGAGGTCAATGAAACCTCTTTCTCCTCATCGGAAGAAAGATTCTTCGTTTGTGCGGCAGTGAGTTCTTCTAGCTTATTTTTATAATCGTCTTCTGTAATAAGTTTCTGATCATAGAGTTCTTTAAGTTCTTTTACTCGTTCATCCTTGGTGATGCTTTTAGACATCCTTGATATTGATTCTTCTCCCGTTATAACGGCAATCTTTTTTTTCTTATTTTCGTAATCTTCTTCAGTAATTAAACCTTCTTGCTTCATTTCCTCCAATGCTTTGAGCTTATTTTCAGATGAAGATTCCCTTTCTTCTGATGCGATTTCTCGCACGGTTGTTTCCCTTTCATCAGATAAATCTGGCGTACTTAACATTGAGTCCCGGCCTTCATCTGCAATATCTTTGTCCATAGAACTGTGTTCTTCCGCCTGATGTAAATCAGGTTCATCTTCTAAGGGGGTTTTCTTTTTTGCAGGACTTTTTAATTCTGGAAGTTCACCGATGTCCTTACCCGCCACAAGGGCATCCTTTTTTCCTTCATATTCTTCGGCAGAGATAACCCCTTCCTCTTTAAGTTCAGACAATTTCGTAAGTTTTTCGTGCAAGTCTTCGATATTTATTGCAGGTTCTTCATCAGTTATTACACCTTTTGATTTCTTTTTAGAAGGAAGAGGTTTTTTCCCTGTGTTGGAGTTCCACTTCTCTTGAACAGATTTATTTAACTTCTGTTCTCCAACTGCTTGAGATTTGGCCACAGAAGTTTTCAATTCTTCATCCGTTAATTCTTTTTCTGATGAGGCTTGGTTTATCTCAGTGGCCTTTTCAGATTTTTTCATTGCAAGCCTTTTTTCATTTTTCACACCACGATCGGGCTTCTTTTTTTGTTTGATAGATTTTTCATCTCTTCCGTCAAATGGTGGAGAAAAGATAGAAACGGCCATAAAAGGTTCACCACCCGTATTAAGGAATTTGTGTACAGTTTTACTAGGAATTTGCAAAATAGAACCGGATTTTATTAAATATCGCGTTCCGTCAAGTGTGGCAATACCACTCCCTTTTTTAACATAGATAACCTCATCATGCCGTTTGTGGTAATGCGGATGCAGTTCTCCATTTTCACGGATTTGAACAAGGTGCATGCTTGAATTTTTATTTTCACCAACATTCGTTATCTTTACATCTTCATTGTCACCAAGAGGATTTTTATTTGCAATCTCTTCAATGTTTTGTACGTTAGAGGAAAAGACCTCAGGGAATTTGGTGGGGTGTTGGAGAGATTCTATAAAATTAACAGGATAATATCTTACTGTTGTACAACCAATAAGGATGAGGGACAAAATTAAAAGTAGAATTCCACAAAAGGTTTTTGTAGTACTCATTATCAAATAATTATGATAAAGATAAATATTTTTCTTAAATAAATTTAAAAAAATAATACGCCAGACGTGTGATAATAAAAAGGAATACTCGTTATGTTATGTTTGAAATCGCTATGCAATCAAATTAAAGCAAAAGATATATGGTATTGCAAGTGCGTATTTAAAATTGCTCGAATATTTACTGAAAAGCACCCTATATTTTTCAAATAACATCGTTGACATTTCGTTAATTTATTTCTACTATTAAAACATTATGACAATAAGTAAAAGGAGAAGATCGTTTCTTAGAAAAACGTTGCAAATTGGGAGGAGTATTTAAGCTTCCACTATAGTTTGGAAATATGTCGCGAATTATCCAATTCCTAATTACATGGGGAGGAGATATACCCGCAATTATACCGTCTACGGTAGTTGT
Organism: Planctomycetota bacterium; assembly: GCA_030837315.1. Classification (GTDB taxonomy): domain Bacteria; phylum Planctomycetota; class Brocadiia; order Brocadiales; family Brocadiaceae; genus Brocadia. The sequence goes on along the minus strand of JAUPKS010000216.1, from coordinate 14,833 downwards.
TATCCGGGATGACAGTTTATTTGCAGAAACGGGAATTGCAAAAGAAATTTTGGTTTCACGCTTAATGCACAAAGCGGTAATGAAATTAGCCAACACACCATCGCAAGAAAAGACATGGTAAGCCATTTTAAGCTTAATGACGTTGTCGGTCTAAAGGTAAACTGCCTATCCGGTAAGACTATATCTCCCCATATTGCGGTTGTGGAACCTATTATACAAGGTTTGAAACTGGCGGGCGTTAAAGATAAAAGCATAATTGTTTTTGAGCGGTTTAACCGAGAGTCAGAAACTGCTGGATTTCGTGTCCGGCCTACTCCCGAAGGAATAGGATGTTTTGGCACAGATGAACTTCCGGGTGGAGGCTATGAAGCAGAACCACAACTAGCTGGCAGTATGGGAACATGCTTTAGCAAAATAGTCTCGCGTTTATGTACTGCTATTGTTAATGTCCCTGTCCTGAAGGATCAAGATTTAGCGGGTATAAACGTGGCAACGAAGATTTTTTTGTGTTATTTATAATCCGAATAAATATCATGGGAACAATTGTAATCCTTTTGTTGCAGAGTTAAATACCCATCCCTATATTTATTGCAGATAAAGTGCGACTGATTGTTTGTGATGCACTTCTGGCACAGTACCATGGGGAACCGGGTTACAAACCACAGTGGACGTGCAATTAAACGGAATCATTGTCGGTAGAGATCCTGTGACACTTGATCGAATATGCCATGGTATTATTGAAGAAAACCGGGAAGAAATGAAGCTTCCGTCTTTAAAACGAGCAAATCGAGAACCAAAATACATCTCAACCGCTGCTACATTAGCGTTGGGTATAGGCGAACCTTCTAAAATTAATTTGATTCATGCACAAGAAATGTAATTCTATACTATTTTAAAAATACTTAATTGAAGGAAACAAGATGTCATCATCATTTACAGAAGAACAGATAAAACGATATTCACGACATATTATCCTCCCGGAGGTAGGTGGAAAGGGACAGCAAAAGCTTTTACATGCAAAGGTATTTTTGGTGGGTGCAGGAGGTCTTGGTTCACCTGCAGCATTTTATCTTGCCGCGGCAGGAATAGGAAAGATAGGTATTGCCGACAGTGACTGTGTGGATCATTCGAATCTGCAAAGGCAAATTCTTCATTCTACCAGAGATATCGGGCGCTCCAAAGCGGTCTCTGCCAAGGAGACACTGGAGGCTTTAAATCCAGATGTAGAGGTGGTTCCTTATACAGACCGTCTCAGTTCGGAAAACATCATGGAAATTATCAAAGATTATGATGTAATCATTGATGGGTCTGATAACTTTCCTACGAGGTATCTTGTGAATGATGCCTGTGTATTCCTCAAAAAACCATTATCTCATGGCTCTATTTTTAGGTTTGAAGGGCAAGTTACTACCATTGTACCATTTGATGGGCCCTGTTATCGCTGCTTATACGAAACACCTCCGCCACCAGGTTTGGTGCCTTCGTGTCAAGAAGCTGGGGTACTGGGGGTCTTGCCCGGCGTTGTTGGTTCTATTCAGGCCACAGAGGTGGTGAAACTTATTCTGGGCAAAGGAGAGATATTAAAAGGGAAATTACTCATATATGATTCCTTAAATATGGATTTTAAAAAAGTCAAGATACATAAAAATCCCAATTGCCCTTTGTGTAGTGATAAGGCGACAATAAAGGAACTTATTGATTACGAAGAATTTTGTCAGGTTCGCAATTAATAGACATGCAGAAAAATAGTTTTATTCGAGGAGCCTTATGAAATGAAAGGAATGACGAGATGCGTATAAAACGTGATTCACGATATATAGGGATTGCGGCATTGTTTGTAGTTACGAGTCTGTGCTTGAACGCTTTTACAGGTATTCTTGTTTCAAAAATACTTCATGCAGGTGAAGGCCCTGCAAAAACACAAATTGAGGTGAAGAATATATCTGCCAAGCAGGCCAAGGAATTAATTGAAGAGGGAAATGAAGTGTTCATATTGGATGTGCGAACAAGGGAGGAATACAACGAGTTTCATATGAAGGGGGCCAACCTCATTCCTATCCAGGAACTTGAACAAAACATCTCAAAGATTCCCAAAGATAAGAAAGTGATTGTTCACTGCGCAAAGGGAAAACGTAGTGCCACAGCATGCGAGATATTAAAAAATAAAGGTTTGAAAGAGTTGTACAATGTGGAAGGGGGTATTAATCAGTGGAAATCAGAAGGGTACCCTGTTGAAAAACCGTAGTAATCATCGGTTTTCATCTCCACTTCTGACTGACATATGAAAAGTGCCGATTCGAGAAAAAACAATTTCCTATCACCTCGTCCAGTTGGAAGTGCCAGCTCCTGAGTTCTCTGAATAAAGGGCACCTAATGTTAAAGATGTCCGTTTGAATAATGCGTCACAGTTTCTTTCGCACCAAATGCGACTACATTTCGAGGAGGAAAAATTTGGTTAATTTATCCAATCAAAAGCAATCAACCAAGTTGCCCCCTGAAGTCGAATTACTCATTTATTGTGCTCATCCCCAGAGAGACGCCACACGAGCGGAGAAGATAAGGTTGTTAGTCATGTCCGGTATAAACTGGGAATATCTGATTCGGTTAGGGCGACAGCATGCACTGACATCGCTTCTGTATTGGAATCTGAACACGACCTGCCCGGAATCCGTCCCCGGTGATATTCTGCATCTCCTCGAACGCCGTTTTAACATTAACGACTTTCGCAACCGCTTCCTGACCAAGGAACTCGTAAGGCTGCTAAGCTTATTCAAAGCGCACAAAATACTCGCCGTTCCATACAAAGGGCCCGATCTAGCCTCACGAGCTTATGGGAATGTGTCGCTGCGGGAGTTCCGCGACCTTGATATCTTGATACCCAAAAGAGACGTCTCGCAAGCCAAGAACCTCCTCTTTGCTCATGAATACCGGCTCCGGGATCTTTCTGCAGCTCAGGCTCAAGAAGCAGCTTATCTCAGAGAGGATTACGAATATCGCTTCGTACTCAATGACGATCAGCTGAATGCCGGCAATGACCGCGGATTCTTTTTCCGTGTTGTTGTCGGACTGCACTGGAGAGTTACTCCCCCAAACCTTCCTTTCCCGTTTAAGGCTATGCGGGTGTGGGAACATCTTGAGGAAGTTCCTCTTGCCGGATCTACGATCCTTAGCCTTGCGACAGAAGACCTCCTTCTGCTCCTCTGCCTCCACGGTACAAAACATCGTTGGGAACGATTGGCTTGGATCTGCGATATAGCCGCCCTCGTTAGTACTCATCAGGGAATAGACTGGGAGTGGACAGTAAAGCAGGCAACGAAGTTAGGGGGAGCACGCATGCTATTCCTTGGTCTCGGTCTTGCTCATAGTCTCTTAGATACAGATATTCCGCAGAATGTCTTGCGAAGAATACAGACCGACATTGCCATTCAATCCCTTCTTGCTGAAGTAAATCAACATCTTTTTCTCTCTGATACAAACGATCAGAATGAAGACTCTGAAGAAGCGCTCATTCACTTGTTAAGGGCAAGAGAACGCTTTCTGGATAGAATAAAAGCTTATCGCCATATAGGTCACCACTACCGCTGGATGACGCCATATGCGATCGACCAAGCAGTACTGCAGCTCCCACCGCCACTCAACATTCTTTGCTATATCTTCTGGCCACTCCGATTCGTCATCAAATATGTAATGAGCCCGGCACGGCATTTTTTGCGAGGGGTCTCTGATACATAAAGAAATGCTCAGGTAAGCACTATTTGAGCCGAGAGCTCGGAGTTATACGGGTGGAAAAAAAAGAGGCTCGTGTTGCGCACATCTTTTCTGATGTTCAATTTATATGCTGAAAAATGAAGAAAGCTTGCACTCTTTCATCGTTTTTGTTTTAATTTTACCTCAAAGGGAAAAACAATTTTCTATCATCTATCATTTCTTCTCATATGATCTATTTAGATAACGCTGCCACGACATTTCCAAAACCAGACATTGTATATAAAACAATGGATACCTTTTACAGAACTCTGGGAGCTAATCCTGGCCGCTCAGGACACAGAATGGCAGTAGCTGCTGAAAAGGAAATTGAAGATACCCGCACTATCATTGCAAAGCTGTTTGGTATCAAAAATTCCAGGAGGCTTATTCTTACATTTAATGCCACGGACGCTATTAACATGGGGATTAAAGGACTTCTTAAACCAGGCGATCATGCCATCACAACCTTTCTCGAACATAATGCCGTGTCGCGTGCCCTCAATGGACTTGAAAAGAGAAAGATAATTACCGTAACCAAGGTAAGAAATTCGCAAGAAGGTTTTATTGATCCAGACGATATCAAAAATGCCATCACATCCAAAACTCGATTGATTGTTGTAACACATGCCCCAAATGTCCTCGGTACGATTCAACCAATCCAGGAGATCGGCAAGATTGCAAGAGAAAAAGATTGTATTTTCATGGTGGACGCTGCTCAAACGGCAGGGGTGTGTGAAATCGACGTTAACGAATACTTCATTGACATGCTTGCATTTACAGGACACAAAGGCCCTTTAGGACCAACGGGAACAGGAGGCCTATATGTAGGAGAACGTTTAACTTTAGATCCCTGGAGGGAAGGAGGGACGGGTTTTGAACCAGCCTCACTGTCCCAGCCAGAAGAATTGCCTTTCAAATTAGAAAGCGGTACACCCAATACAGTCGGGATTGCTGGTCTGAGGGCTGGCATCGAATACATTTTATCAAAAGGTATCAGTACCATCAGAACGCATGAACAAAATCTCACCAACAAACTTATACAAGCGTTCAGGCATGATCAGCGGTTTGTCTTATACGGAACCACAGATATAAGCAAAAAAGTAGGTATTGTATCGATACAGGTAAAAGGATTTCAACCCGCAGAGATTGGTGCAATTCTCGATCAATCTTTTGATATTGCTGTGCGTCCTGGTCTCCACTGTGCCCCATTTGCACACCAAAAGATGGGTACATTCCCAGACGGCACCGTAAGAATAAGTCCAGGATGTTTCAACACAGAAAACGATATAGATCAAATCATACGTGCACTCGGTACAATTGCAAACGAAAAGATATAACTGGTCAATTCTCAATCCTGATATCTTTGCAACCAACGAACCATACAGAAAAAGATTTGGAATGACCAGAAAGCCCTTAACAGCAGACATCATTTTTTATTGAATAAAGCCATAAATGAACGTAAGATATATTTATGTCTGACAAAAGGGACTATTACGAGATATTAGGGGTAAGCAAAACAGCATCGAAAGAAGAGATCAAATCTGCCTATCGAGCCCTGGCAAAGAAATTCCATCCTGACCTTAATAAGGATAATCCAAAACTCGCCGAAGAGAAATTTAAAGAGATATCTGAGGCGTATGAAGTACTCATTGATGAAAATAAAAAAGCCAGATATGATCAATACGGGCATGCAGGTGTTGCGTCAGACTTTAGTAAAGAAGGATTTACCTGGCGTGATTTTAGTCATGTTAGTGACCTGGAAGATATTTTTGGACATGATATATTTTCGGATTTCTTTGGCCGTGGTAGTATCTTTAGCGATTTTTTTGGCACGCGCAGGCGGGGTTTCGATCAACCCGAAGAATATGTTAAAAGTGTACAGGTTGAAATTACGCTAGAACAAGCATATCAAGGAATTAGTACAGAAGTAGCCATACCTCACATGGAGAAATGCACCGATTGTGGCGGATCAGGGGCAGAGAAAGGCACATCACCCAAGACGTGCACGAATTGTAAGGGAAGAGGGGAACTGCAGCAGGAACAATTGCAGGGATTTGGCCGGATTATCAAGATTGGTGCATGCCCCGTTTGTAGAGGTCGAGGTAAAATTATTGAACATCCATGTCTGAGTTGCCATGGAAGTGGTGAAGTACAAAAATTGGATAAAATCACTGTCAAGATACCGCCAGGGGTGGATAATGGAACGACCTTAAGGGTGACGGCTGATAAGGCTAGTGGGAGATTGAAGGAAGATATTTACGTAAGTCTCTTTGTACAACCTCACCATATCTTTCATAGACAGGGGAGTGATATTTATATGGAAAAGACTATCAAATTAACAGAGGCCGTATTAGGTTCAAAGGTTGAGGTGCCTACGTTAGATGGAAATGCCCTGATGAAGATACCCCCAGGGACACAAACTGATACCCTCTTCAGACTGAGGGGTAGCGGTGTGCCACATCTGAAAGGACATGGTTACGGTGATCAATATGTGCGGGTAATTGTAAGCATTCCCAGGAACTTAACAAAAAGGCAGAAGGAATTACTGGAAGAATTTCAAACAATCGAAAGGGAAAAAGGAAATGCATGAAAAATCGTGATTTCTTGACAATTATAAATAAAGGTTTTGTTAATGCAGGGCGGTATTTTGTAGCAGTAGCCTCTATTCTTACGATTTTGGCCTCTGGTTTATTGATCTTTTCAGGGGTTTGGGAGTTTGTGAATGGTATTCCAGACATATTAAATTTTTTGTTTAATCATGGCGAACATCGTGTCGAAATCTCTGTGCACTTTATTTCTGCCATAGATTTGTTTATGGTTGCCGTGGTGATGTTTGTTATGGGGATTGGACTCTTCGAATTGTTTGTAGATAGAGACCAGTCTATTAGCTATCCGCACTGGTTGAAAATACGTGATCTCACTGATTTAAAAGAAAAATTGATTGCAGCAGTTGTTGTGGTCATTGTTATCACTTTTTTAAAGCACATCGTCATGTGGGAAAACCCCTTAGAAACCCTATATTTTGGTGGTTCAATAGCTATCGTTATCATAGCAATCACATTGTTTTCAAAATTGGTAGTTGGCGATGAATCGAGAAAAAAGAAAACGGAAGAATGAGTTAAACACGCATGTTTTATTTGTTTGCAATATTCCCTTGCCCACTGTTGGCAGCCAGGACAAAGGCGTCCTTGCACGTTGATTTATAATAGAAATCAACTTATGTCCGTGCATAAAGGCTTTATCCTGTATCGTAATGGTTTGGATATCGCATGAACGAACACTGAGAAATGCAACCTGTAAACCCGTTTCATTCTCTGTTACAAATTGACGGTACAGTCATAAAACCCAACCTTATTTTGGCATTATCTTTAACCATTCATCCATGGTAAGTACGGGTACAATCTTTCCTGTTTGGCTGGGTACCAGCGGAAGAAAAAATGCTACTGCTGCGCTGTAATCGCTTGCTTCAAAGATAATAAAATAATCATGTTCTGTAACCGTGACGTAAGCTCCCAGTATCGTTATACCCTTTTCTTCGGCCGATTTTCTTCCTTCCCAGAACTTGCTCAGCATCTTTGCGCCATCTGCACTCCTGCCGGGACAATTTTCTGGGGTATGAGTCCAGTGCGCTACATATACTGTTTTATTGCCGGTAGCAGCGATATCCCATTTCGACTTCTCACTCTCGCTGGCATGTATGTTAGAACCGATGAACATCATGCTTGCAAATAGGACACATGCACTAAATATTATCATTCTCTTTTGCTTCATGTCGTCTGTTTCTCCCTTTAAATAAGTTTCACCAATGGTTAATTGAATAATACGCATTTTACTATTTTATCAAAACCTGTTGTTAATTGTACTAAACTTCAATTTTGGTTCCCTCAGATTCCCTCTCATGGATAGTCTTTAGTTATCACCTCCTCTAGATGGACTTCGCGGATTGCTGATATATTTCGTTATTGTATATTGTTCATATTTTTTAGCAAATTTCCAGATATTTTAACTCTTATATGTCAGAACCCGGCCCCAGAGACTCTTTGTCCCCCAGATGCCTGACCTCAGTGATTCAAGCTGCACAATCTGGCTGTGGTCAACAAAGAGATTAACCTCCGGCCCGTAATTCTTGATATACCACGTAAAGACTTCTGGATCAGAGGCCTCAAACATTACCTTCTCCAAACCCAGCACGTTGATAATCCTGGACACTGCATCAGTCCGCCAAACCTTTACATTCTCGGTAATTCCTTCAGATTCGATCATAATCATGTGCGCCCCGGCCTCCAAAAATCGTCTTGCTTGCAATATTGCCCATTCCGGATCGCGCGTTCCCTCTGCCTCCAGTTCTGCAACGGCACTTGCACCGCCAGATCCAAACTGAATTCCGACTTCAGGCTTTGCATGTAATCCAGCCTTCTGTACCTTCTCAACGAGACGCACAAGGTCTTCCGTTGGCACTGTGATAAAGCCGCTTGAAATTTCGATAATATCAAAACCGATTTCTTTGCACTCCTGAATATAAAGGTTGACTGCATCAGAACCTTGCGTTAGCACATATTCAATAAAGCCTCCCGTGGAGACACGAACGTTATGCGCATGGCAGATATCAATGAGTTCTTTTACTACCTGCCGCGGCATGAGGCTGAAGGATCCGCCAGCAAACTTGAGTGTGTCCACATACGCACCCATAGTTTCCAGGATGTCTTGCAAATAATGCTTGCCCATAGGTGTGTAGTAAGGGCCACGGATCTCCGTTACGCCCTGCGTACGAGGCTTTGTCTGGCGTTTATTAACTTTCAGAAAAGAAAAGGCCCTCTCGGTGTTGTCTATAGTAGGCTTAGCCATTTTGAATCCCCCTTACCCTGTTCAATAATATCATTTTAGTAAAGACTTCTTTTGTTTGGAAGTATTTGTTCGTGAAATACCACTAAATTCACAGTACAAAAACTCTAAACTCGAAACTCGAAACAATTTCGAAATTATAAAGTCAGATGTACCAAGTTTCAATGCTTGTCTGTGCCATCCTTTCATATTGCCGGAACTTGAACCCTTGCCAGCAATCTCATTATATATGCTATCTGAAGAGAATCAATATCTGCAACTGCATCTATGATTTTAAGGCGCAAAGCCGCATCTGTGTACGGTCCGCTCAACCGCTCAAATTTCTGCACCACGGTTTCCCATCGCATCGGATTCGTATGAAAGCCCTCATAGTCCTGCTTTTCTTTGACTAGCACCCGGTTATCGTGAAGTGAGACTTTAATCTTACACGGCATCTCGTTTGGAAACCTCTGGCTGTATGCTTCCGACGGATGCACCAAGATTTTTTTGAGCAGGGACTGAACATCATAGCGCTGGATGCGTCCATGTTTGTATTGCTCAGGCATAACCCTGTCGTCCAGCATTGCAACAGCAACCAAATATTGCAGGCTGTGATCTGCCTCCTCCTTTGTCCTGACAAAGGTCTTGTCTCCTTCCTCACCACCACCAATAATGTGATATGCCACATCAAAAATCTCTATTTCAACCTGTGCTACTTCAGCAGCCGCAAAGCCATACTCCCGCTTCAACTCCAGAATGCCTTCGATGGTCGACTGGGAATGAATCTCGGCATTGTATTTCTTCAGTATTGTGCTCATCGCCCGCCCCAAATCCTCTTGAGACCAGTCAATCTCAAATCGTCCGGCAATAGCATCCATAAAACCCTTGTTTCCCTCAAATACTTCCAATGGGCCTGTAATACCCCGCATAGCCAGAAAGGCTGCATGTGTGCAGCCGAACGCGGCATTGGGATAGGCCAGCCCTTTCCAGTTTGACAGCGCACCGGTTCTGGTCACCCGCAGGGCATTAAAGGCCGTTCCACTGATCGCAATTGCATTGGCAGTTTTAGTCTGGTCTAAACCCAATGCCTTCGATACACCAGACGCTAGTGCATATGCCCCCTGAGTAGTGTGGTCAAACCCCTTAGCCCGTACAGGAGCGACATCGCTCAAACGGCATTGTACTTGATAGGCTAGCGCAAGGGCGGTCAGAAATTCTCTGCCGCTCCGGTTTGCGTACTCGGCAGCAGCTAGTATTGCTCCAAGATTGTCGCTTGGATGACAGGTTTCACCTTTTGTAAGATAACTGTCGTTAAAGTCCAGATAGCGCACTAATGCACTATTGTAGAATGCCGCCCGGTCTGGCGACGTCTGCAAGCCGCCAATCATGGTACAACGCTCGGCACCGCCAAAATCTTCGATCTGTGCCCTGATTATCCGGATGGGCTCCCCATCCAGTGCGCCTATGGCACAACCAAGGGCATCCAAAACGCAACACTTAAGCATTTGACGAGCGTTATCGGGGATGTCATCATATGATGCCTGCACAACGAATTCAGCCAACTGCTCAGCTTGTGTCATACGTTAAAATCCTTCAAACTGTTCTTTTGCTCCCTCGTAAACAGGACAGACTCAATCATCGGATAGTCCTCAAAACTTGTGCCAGGGTTTGTACTATGAGACGGAGCACCTTTCGCCGGGTTATCTATATCGACAATTAGTGCATGTATATTTTCCCCTGTCCTTTACCTTGCTATTCCCCGCACAATTAATAAAAATAAATTCCTGCAATTCGCAATGTAGGCATGATTAGTTTGTAAATCATGCCTTGATTCTATCGGTAATATCGAACAATTCAAGACAATTTCACGTGATCGCAATGAAGCCATTTTCTGTCGTCCTGATCAACGAGTGTGGCGAAGAAAAAGGTCTCAAACTAGTGCGTTTCACTATTTCTTAAAAGACACATATAACGCATCATCATTTCACTAAATTTAAAAGTTGTTTGATTTGAGATATTGGTATATAGTAAATAATTAGGGTGGTATATTGTTTTAGAAATATTGCATTGTAAAAGATTTTTTGACAATCCGGAATAGGAGGCTTTATGAGAAAAAATTTATATGTAATTGTAGAGGGAGAGATACATCCTTTTCATTGTGACAATGATTACACTGACTTGGATTCAATTGTTGTATACGCCCATACGGAAGAGCATGCCATGGAATTGGCGACCATGTATGAGCGCGGAGAGATTGAACCAAGTGAAATTCGTTGCAGGAAATGCAGTGGTACTCATATGGTACTGCAGGAAAAGGGGGAGTAAATTGTCATTGGGGAAATCCAGATAATAATGACTGAAGAAAAAACAGAAACAGTTTCCTGTTGTTATTGCAAAGAGCAAATCAATATAGATGCAAAGGTTTGTTTTCATTGCGGTCATAATCAGAAATGGTATATGCAGTGGTTTAACCAATATGTTAATCACGCTGCAACAATTATTTCTATTTTCTTTTTAGTTGTTGCCTATTGGCAATATGATGAAGCAAAAAATGAGCGAGTTAAGGCAGAAAATGCCCTGGAACAAGTTCAAAAGGTTGGAAATACTATAGCAAAAGTTCTTCTTGTCCAAAGTACGCTGAAAGGTAGCATTAATAGTTTTGGTGTATTAAAATTTTTCCCCTTAGTTATGCAACGTGAGGCTGAATCGTTACTCAATGCTATCGAAGTCAATGGAAATGAACGGCAGGAAATTTATAAACTATATGACCTTCTTAAAGAGTGGCAACTATTATCTATGCAAAGTAACAAAACCCCGTCCGATGTCAGTAAATTTGAAATAATAGAAAAGAAACTTGAACAGTTAATCGGTTACCACGATGAAGAATAATGGCAAGGAAGAAAAAAAAGAACTTATTGCCTCCACGTCATAAGCGTATGAACAGGGCGGGGAGACTTCAGTCTGCCAGACACTGGATTCCCAAATACACGGGGAAAAATATTCTAAAAGGTTATAAAGACCATTTTGGGGTGGATTGGTTCTGTGCTATTACAGAATTAAAGATGTTGGGCGTCAACCTTGATCCTTCTTATGTTGCAAATTTAAAACAGTCCTTAGAAAATCAAATCAAGGCAAGGCGGAAGAAGGAGAATCAATATGTGGATGAATTTTGCACAGATTCAAATAAGACGTTTGCTTATATCGCTGGCTGTACTCCTGCTGGCTTCCCCTATGGTATTACATGGGAGGAAAGAAACGAAGAATCTCCGTATTTTGATGATAGAGATGACCTATTAGAGAGAAGGGAATAAGGTAGATTGAGTGAAGCGGAAACTTCGGTTTTCTCTGCGCTTTGAGCTAGCCTAACGATGGTTTGAATCCAACATGGCTATAGATTTATCTTTGAACCGATAATCTGATTTAAATTGATAATCACTTCTCCAATTCTGTTATTGCAAAATCAGAACTGGAGAAATAATCTCTCATTCATTCACTAACGTTAATTATACCTGCTAAAACGTTCAACCGAAACTTAGACTCAATTATTATCGAAAGATTTGAAGATAACTTTAAGTTCAGACGAGCTTCAGTTCTTGAACTGTTGACAATATCATAAAAATAGGTTTAATAAGAAACTTGGTAAATTGGAGAAAGAATCAATACTATACCGTTACTGTCCAGATGAGCCCACGAGTATTTTGATCTGAAAAAAGGAGAGAAAAACATGCTTTGTCGTATTACGATTATATTATGTCTGCTGGGTTTGTTCATTACGAAAACAACGTATGGGTTTACACAGGAAGAAAAGGTACAGGAAATTAAGAGGAATACGTCAACCGATGAGATATTAAAAACACCAGCAGAACATCATGGTATGCAGAGAAATCTCGGATTCTCAAACTTTCTTGAAGGATGGTTTACCCCATGGAAGACGTATGAAGAAACTGAAGACAAAGCAGCGAGAGTTCCACTTTTGCGCATTACACCGGCATTCTTTAAAAGAGAAGTTCGTTTTAACTATATTTATATAGATGACGAACATCATGGTGATGCGGATGTCAATGAGTTTGCATTTGGTTTAGAATTGCCCCTTACGCTTCGTTTTAAGGTAGATATTGAATCAAAGGTACTCCATGTCAATACCGTTGAAGATACCGATAACGTCGGGTTTGGTGATACAAGGCTTGCCCTGAGAGCTATGCTTGTTGAGAACGATATAGTATCGTTATCCACGGGTTCCGTCATCAATATTCCTACTGGTGACGAGGACCGTGAATTAGGTGAGGAAGTAACGACTCTTGGTCAACAACTTGCCTTCTGGATAGACCTTGGTCATCGTATAAGCTTGCATACTTTTTTGGGTGTAGATGTCCCTACTGGTGGAAACCATAAAGAAGACGCCGATATGGATTTTCTTTACGGCGCTGCGGTATCAAAAACTTTTATCATACATGAAACTCCTGTTTTACACGGTATTACGCCTTTTATAGAATTAAATGGGCATAAGGGGTTTGGATTAGATGAAGAAGAACAATATTTCGTCGACCTCCTGCCTGGGGTTCGATTTGATCTTTCACGGGAACTCTATGTGCTGGCAGGATATGAATTGCCTTTAAATGGCTCAGAAGAATTTGACAAGCGCGCCTGGTTCAGCATTATAAAAGATTTTTAACTTTTCACTTTTCCAGCAAAGACTCAGAAAATATGAGAAATCAGCGCCACCAGTGTAGTGGAGGCGCCGATTTCTTTCGATGACCACGGATAACAGGCTAATTGGCATTCATCCCGCATTCAATCACAACTATTCAAAACTTCACGTATCCTTTTTGTTCAAGATATTGTACGATTGCCCGCGTTGACTCATCAACAGTCATCGTTGATGTATCGATCGTCAGTTCAGGATTTAAAGGCTCCTCATATGGCGCTGATATGCCGGTAAATTCCTTAACCTCACCCGCACGTGCCTTTTTATAAAGCCCTTTTGTGTCACGTTGTTCACAGACATCGATAGGACATTTTATATAGACTTCGACAAATTCTCCATCTTTTAAGAGTTTTCTGACATTGTCCCTGTCCTGTCTGTATGGAGATATAAACGCCGTTATGGTAATTATATTTGCATCGGTAAACAGCTTTGCGACCTCACCAATGCGGCGAATATTCTCTGTGCGGTCTTCGGGTGAAAAACCAAGATTTTTATTCAGACCATGCCGTATGTTGTCACCATCAAGAATATATGCCTGATGTTTGTTCTCAATGAGGGCATGCTCAATCTCAACGGCAATGGTTGATTTTCCTGAACCTGAAAGGCCCGTTAGCCATATGGTCACTCCCTTTTGTCTCAGGAGTTTTATTCTGTCATCTTTGGTAATCTTACCATGATGCCATTTAATATTGGTAGCTTTTTGTACTGTCATGTCATCTCCTTTTTTAAAGTATCAAAATGTTAAATGAATAATTCTAAAGCTGAAATGGATAGAGCACATGATAGAAATAGTGCTTTTGAAATGCTGAATGTTATAAGAACAATTCTGAAAATGCAAACTATTTTTCATTCTACCCTAAAATCGGTCTCTATCTCGTGAGTCTTTATATTTCTTGATTTCTATTCTTATTTCTGGCGATTAGATACAATTTGACATTGTCTTTTTTAACGTATAAACGTATATTTGTATAGTTTATGATTTGGAATGATACCTCAAAGTGAAAATGTTAATAGCATTTTAATAACACTTTCTGAAAATAAATATGTGCTGTTGCTATGACAATCAATAACAAAAGACAAACTATGGTGATATCCATAATAGCGGCAATGGCATTAAACCGTGTCATTGGGAAGGGGGGATGTATGCCCTGGAAAATCCCTGGTGAACTGAGCAGGTTCAGGAACATTACGATTGGCCATACCGTGATCATGGGACGGAAGACGTATGAATCCATCGGTCATGCTCTTCCTCAAAGGACAAATATTATTCTTACCGGCCAGACAGATTATCATGCATCCGGATGTATTATTGCGAGAGATTTACCGTCGGCAATTGAAGTATGTCCTGATGGAGAAAATGAAGTGTTTCTCTGTGGAGGTGGCCAATTATATAAAGAGGCGCTGCCCATAGCAGACCGCCTCTATTTGTCAGTTATCCACAAAGAAGTATGTGGCGATATATATTTCCCGGAGTTTTCTTTAACTCAATTCCGACAGGTAAAATCGGTATACGTTGAAGATATACTTCCTTACACGTTTTTAATCTATGAGCGTATTAAT
>JAUPKS010000215.1 GCA_030837315.1 Planctomycetota bacterium | reverse complement strand
GCGCTAATTTCACAGTCTGGAAACTATAAGCGAACAGTAGCGTAACGTAGAGATTTTTAACTAGAGTTATATTGAATATCTTTTGGAGGGAACAAGATAATGAATGCCGTCGTCTTAAAGAAAGGCTTATTAAGGTCAATTTTGACTATTATTCCGATGCTTATTTCAGGTTTCGCTTCTTATGCTGCCGACAACAAAGGTGATCTCAATAGACCATCAATAACAATCATTCGAAACGACGAAAACTCATCTCTTGGTCGTATCAATGTAAAAAACGAAGGGATGGATGGACGTGGAAAATTATCGAAAATTGATCCGAAGTTTGTTTCATCTTCACCAGCGATCATAGCATATACCGCCTTTTCAGGTTTTGAAGTAGCTTTAGATGACGGAAGCACCGCACTGATTCATAACCCCCTGACTTCCTCAGACGCAACCAGTCTTTATGTAACTTTTCGATCAAATCAGGAGATGCCTTTAAATGAGACAGAATGGAAATTGTATAAATATAACGAGAATTTAGTATTGAATGAATATGATTCGAGAAAAATAAATTATAATGATTTTGAGCTGGATTCCAATACGTATTACTTTGCATCGTGGAGTCCCAATCCAGGCGAAGATGATAAGCCATTAGTTAAGGGATTGTATCTCTGCAAGGTGACAGTAAAAGCAAAGAAATCTACCCTAAAAAGCACGATTAAATTTAAATTTGAGGTTACTGAATAATTCCAAATCTAAATCTCGAACTAAAGTTTAAAGTTTAAGGGGAAAAGGAACCTTACCTTTAAATAGGTGGTAAGCATGTGAGCATTTAAGATATTTTTTTGTCAAAAGGCTTGGAGGGATGGCAATACAAACATCCCGAAAAGCCTGTTCTGCCTGTCGGGGTACTTTGTATTTGATTGCTGTTTGCTCTGCTGAATGGTCGTATTGGTAACAAGTAACCATTTCCCGTCAAAGCGGAATTTATTCTCGATTTTCTCCCGATCTATCTTCACTCTCTCCCGATCATCTTCAGGCGACTCCTGCATCCTTTTTTCCCGGCGAGACTTTTACAACGAAATCCTATAGAAAAACCTTGAAAGATTTATGGGTATATGCTAATATCACGCATCTATGAATCCTATGTAATTTCCTATGATTCTCATACATAACTAACTTTTAAAAAAAATCGTCTGATCACGATTTATATATTAGGAAATGGATGTATTTACTTTGGTTAACCCAGGAAGGAAGTTTTTATGGGTGTAGAATTCCAGGGAAATTTAATTGGCACCGGGAAGGTTTTTGGAATTATTGTTAGCCGATACAATAACTTTATAACACAACGTTTATTGGATGGCGCAATCGATGGACTTATTAGGCATGGTGTAAAAGAAGAAGATATTGATATTTTTTGGGTACCAGGCGCCTGCGAGATTCCAGTTGCAGCCCTTAAGGCGGCGCAAAGTGGTAAATATCATGCATTAATTTGTTTAGGTGCTGTTATGCGTGGAGAAACCCCCCATTTCGACTATGTCTCGAATGAATCAGCCAAGGGAATTGCACACGTTGGATTATCCACAGGCATTCCGACCATTTATGGCGTTATCACAACAGAAACACTGGAACAGGCGATTAATCGTGCCGGCGCAAAGACCGGAAATAAAGGGGCAGAAGCAGCCTTGTCAGCCATAGAAATGGCAAATCTTTCTGATCAAATACACGCCGGCGTAAAAACCGTTAAAAGGCATTGATTTATTCATGGCGTTGTTTTTCGCCTGCTCTTCCGTGTAGCTACGTATTCCAAACTATAACAGAAATCATGATATTCCATGCGTAACAGAACAATTGCCCGTGAACTCGCCCTGCAAGCCCTTTACCAACTTGATCTGCGCGGTGATGACTTTATTAATGAGATAGATAGTTTTTGCAAAAAAAGCACGGAAAAGCACGACGTATACCAATTTGCCTTAGTACTTGTCAACGGATGCCGATCGCATATCAAAGAAATCGACGAAACGATATCGAAGGTCACAGAACATTGGGAATTGCGTCGTATGGCCATTATCGATAAAAATATTTTACGTCTTGGAGTTTATGAACTCTTGCATAGAGACGATATCCCACCAAAAGTATCAATCAACGAGGCAATAGAGCTTGCCAAAAAATTCAGCACGAAAAATTCAGGAACATTTGTGAATGGGATTTTAGACAAAATTTATACACAGGTTGGAAACGGAAAACTGAAGAACGATGCGTGTACCCACATGATTCAGGATGGGACAGAAATTGATTATGGAGACTCAGACCTGCACATACACACGAGCTTTTCCGACGGTACAATGACACCGGAAGAGGTTGTTGATGAAGCTATCCGTCTTGGCGTCTCAACTATTTCTATTACGGATCACGACACAATTGATGGCCTTATGATTGCCTATCGTTACGGACAGGGCAAAAATCTCCACATCATACCGGGTATAGAATTTTCTTCATATCTCAGTCCTTCGGAGATTCATATCCTTGGATATTTTATTGATGTGCATAATAATTTTTTACAAAAAATTATAAAACAAGCCCGCGTAGATCGTATAAAGCGTATTTATGATATGGCAGAAAAGTTACAGAATCTCCGGGTTGATATTACTCCACAGGAAATTTTAACGCTTGCGGGGAAAGGCTCCCCTGGGCGCATGCATGTGGCAGAAACAATTTGGAAACACGGCTATTGCAATACCATTACAGAATCGTTCTCAAAATACATAGGGGATAATAAGCCGGCATACGTTCCTAAAAAAACCTTAACACCACAACAAGCCATTGAATTAATCATGAATGCCGGAGGGGTAGCTGTTCTAGCCCATCCAGGACTAACCCAAAGAGATACCATCATTGAAGATATGGTAAAATGGGGTTTGCGAGGGATTGAGATATATTATCCATCGCATACACCACACGCCATCCAGAAGTATATCGCGATAGCAAAAAAATACAACCTGGCAATAACCGGTGGCTCAGACTTCCACGGCGAAAGAAGGACGGACAGTCCTATTGCCAAGGTGACCGTACCGGGTGATCTTGTTAGCAAACTAAGAGAAAAATGTCCTCCCCGGTAAGACAGTTTGTTTTATACATGGTTCATTCATAAACACTTAGAAAGAAATAGCTTACTGAAAGGATCACAAATACACGTGCATTTTTCTTTGTGAAGCGGTCTATTTGTGATAATCTCACGGAGATAATAACCTCATGGAACAGCCCTCAAAAAAAGACAGAGACTCCTTGGTTGAAAAAAAAGCAGGAATACCGGAAACTATCACTTTAAAAAGAATCACAGAACGGCCATCGGCAGGTTCATCTGATAATAGAAAGAATGACTTGGGAAAAACCAAAAGGAGTTTTTGGTATCGGTTAAAAAATTTCACTTTTGAAGCGCCGAAAAGAGTCGTTATAGAAGGCGACACGATAAAGCTCGTTCCGGTCTTACCAGAAACCGCTGCGATCAAAACGGATATTGAAAAGCCACCTTCGTTCTTCCCGGAAAGTTCCGTCTCAATCTTACCCGAAACAACGATTGTTCAAGATGAGACCGAAGTTCAAATCTTGGCATTACCCGAAACGATGGTTTCTCCTTTACCGGAAACGATCATTGTTGAAGCACCCACCGAAGAAGTTTTAGTTTCATCAGAAAAACTCAAGAAGGGCTTGGAGAAAACCCGCAGTCGTTTTTGGTCTCGCCTGAAAAACCTCTTTTCTTTCCGGAGAAATATTGATGAATCTGTCCTTGAGGAATTGGAGGACATCCTGATTGGCGCAGATATTGGTGCAAAATCGGTTCAAAAATTAATTCATGAAATACACGAAGCATGGAAATCCAAAACAATAACTGAAACCTCGCAGATACAGGATTTCATAAAGGACAGACTCAAAGAAAGTTTGCGGTCTCTTCAAACCGATGTCAATTATGCTCCCGTTTCCCCTACGGTTATTATGGTTGTGGGCGTAAATGGAGTGGGTAAGACAACTGCCATAGCAAAACTCGCAAACTCTTTCATTCAGGACGGTAAAAAAGTCATGGTGGCTGCAAGCGATACATTTCGGGCAGCTGCCGTGGAACAACTGGATATTTGGAGTAAACGCATTGGGGCTGAGATTGTAAAGCACCAAACCGGTTCTGACCCCGCCGCTGTAGCATACGATGCCCTGGAAGCAAGTATCGCAAGGGGCATTGACGTAGTAATTGTGGATACTGCCGGGCGCCTTCATACCCATGAAAACCTCATGAACGAACTGACGAAGATTAAACGGGTTATTTCCAAAAGAATCCCGGGCGCTCCCCATGAAGTCCTCATGGTGCTCGATGCTACAACCGGCCAAAACGCCCTCTCTCAGGCAAAGATGTTTAAACAGGCCGTAGACGTTACCGGGATATTTTTGGCGAAACTGGATGGCACTGCAAAAGGCGGTTTTGTGCTTGGCATGCGCAATGAGATAAACATCCCGGTAAAATATATCGGACTTGGTGAAAAAGCAGATGATATAGAAAAATTTAACCCCGATGCCTTTGTGGATGCCTTGTTTGAGTGATATAATGCGAACACAAGAAGCGGTTTTTTTCCATATCTTTCGGTTTCATCCGGATAATGATAAAAAACCGTACCTTCAAAAGTTTGAAGTTCCTTGTACCCGAAAAGACTTAACCGTACTCGAGGGGCTTTATTATATCCAGCAGCGATTGGATGATTCCCTGGCCTTTCGGTCTTCCTGCAGGGCTGCTGTTTGTGGTTCTTGTGCCATGCATATTAACGGAAAGTATCGCCTTGCTTGCAATACCTTGGTTTCGAAACTCCAAACCAATACGATTACGATTCGTCCCCTTGCCCACATGCCCATTATCAAAGACCTTGTTGTTGATATGAAGCCCTTCTGGGAAAAGTATGAGTATATTAAACCGTACTTGATACCTGGCAAACCATTGCCAATGACGGGAGAACGGTTGCAGAGTGCGGAGGAAAGGGTGAAAGTCGATATCCTGATTGATTGCATCCTGTGTGCCTGCTGTCATTCCTCGTGTCCGGTCACAGCATCACATGAAAAGTATCTCGGCCCTATGTCTTTCCTGAATATAGACCGGTTTGTCTCTGATACACGGGATGGCGCAAAGGAGGAACGTCTGGCAATTGTAAACGACGAACATGGCGTATGGCGTTGCCATACAATCTTCAACTGTCAGGAGGTATGTCCCAAGGATTTGAATCCGAGTGGTTCTATCGCCCATTTAAAGATGGAAATTATTAAAAACAAAATCCGGCAAAAATAGTTATGAAGGAAGGATGACAAATATGGAAGAAAAGAAAAAAATTGTCGTTGTTGCAAGAACAGAGGGTATTGAAATTATTGTGGAAGGGGAAAAAGACACGGACGATTATGAATTACTCCTTTCAAAGTCTCAGGCAGTGGAACTTGCTATGAGCATCCTGAATACCCTTTATAAAACGGGTGTAAAGATCTAGGCGCTCTATGGGAGATAATGACTCCATAAAACGCATCTGTGTGTTTTGTGGTTCTAAAATTGGCGCACGGTCAGTGTATACAGACGTTGCTCAACAACTGGGTAAGGCCATCGCATCACATGGAATCGGGCTTGTCTATGGCGGAGGGAGTATCGGTCTGATGGGGGTCATTGCAGACGCTGTTTTAAAAGAAAAGGGAAACGTTATTGGCGTAATTCCTCATGCCCTGGCTTCCAAAGAGTTTGCCCATCCTGGTCTGACGGAACTCAGGATGGTGTCAAGTATGCACGAACGCAAGGCCATGATGGCGGAATTATCCGATGCCTTCATTGCAATGCCAGGAGGTTTTGGTACCTTTGATGAGTTCTTCGAGATTCTTACCTGGTCACAACTGGGATTGCATGCAAAGCCAATTGGATTACTGAATGTGGAAGGATATTTTGATTTGTTGCTGGCATTTATTAACCATGTATTAGAGGAGCGTTTTATACAAACCGAACACAGCCGCCTGATTATAACGTCTCGTCATCCCGGTGAACTATTGTCAGAACTCATCCGCTGTAAACCCCTCCAGAAGCTTCCCCAAGTAATCGATTGGAAAGAGACGTAAACCATCTTATTTTACATTTTCAACGTGCTCACATTTCAGTGAATTTCGTGTGAGGTCGTTTCATTATGATTATGGTCATTGTGTGCGTTATTGATTTTACACTCGCATCCAAATTGAATTACCGTATGCCCGACCTTAAAATTTTCACTAAGAATACGGTTAATTTCCTTAGAAAGTTTAGTAGTTTCACTAATGAGCATGTCTTTCGTATCAATATGGCCACTCATAGAATACATACCTGAAGTGATTGTCCAGATATGAATGTCATGAGCATTATCAACTCCAGGAATCTGTTTAAGGCTGGCAATGACATTGTCTATATTGATTTCCTTCGGTGTTGCTTCTAACAGAACATCAATGGACTCCATCACCAATTTATAAGACCAGATCAAAATGAGTACACAGATCATGACGCTGATGATGGGATCGACAATAAACCAGTTGGTATAATAGATAACAATAGCTCCGATTATGACACCCACAGAAGAAAAGGTATCGCCCAACATATGGAAAAATGCCGCCCTGACATTCAAGCTGTGTTCATGTTCATGTGCATCCCCTTTTAGAATGTAGACACAGACTACATTGGCGATTAAACCCATCAAGGCCACAATAAACATCTTACCGCTCGATATGGTTTCCGGATGCATAAAACGGTGGTATGCCTCATAAAATATCCACAGGGTAATCACGAAAAGGGTTATGCCATTAAATAAGGCTGCTAATATCTCCAGCCGATAGAAGCCATAGGTCTTTTTTTCTGTAGGGGGTTTTGCGGCGAAGTGTAACGCAAACAGGCTTACCAGCAAAGCAAACAAGTGGGTGAGCATGTGACCTGCATCGCTAATCAGGGCGAGACTGTTGGTAATAATTCCTCCAACAACCTCCACGACAAAAATACTGCCCGTTATAACGCTCGTGAGGATCAACCTCTTCCGCTCATGTGCCCTGTACTCATGTTTATGTCCATGCTCATCTTCGATATGATAATAATCTATGCTATGGATGTGTTCGATGACGTATCTCCTGTTAAATACATATTTATATAAAAAAAATTAATATCCTTTAAATCAAAATTATAAATCTCTGAATGACTTAAAACAAACTTTTTTTATCACAGCCCTTCTAGCGGCAATGGGGACAATTGCTTGTTTCTGTTTCGTGGTTTCAGGGATTTTACTTGGAAGTTTGTGTATCTCTAAAACGGATGATGCAAAGTTTGTGACACAAGATCATAAACTTGGTATTACTTTTGGGTGAACGTGTGAGTGTTTGTCTCCGCAGAAATACGTTGAGTTGGTATATATGACGCTGTTGATTAAGTCCCTGCTAATTCAACACGCATACTATTAGTTGCGAATTAATAACATATCGGTGCTATATTATGATATGTAACGATCTCGAAGAGAGAGTTAATCAACAGAGTCATAATCTATGCGATATCGTTTACTTTACTGATAAACGTCGCTAGCGAGATAACAAGATTGGACATTGTGTGGATCTCATAACCCTTACCGTCGTACTCCCCAGGATCATTTCCTGGAGTCTGGAGTGGCCATAGGCGCCCATGACCAGGAGATCAAATTTTTCATCTTCGTCATTACAAAGTTCCAAGATACCTTTTGCATGGTCGTTTCCTTCTTTTGCAACGGCATTGACGTTAAGTTGGTAACTTTCGAGAAATGTCCTTGCCTTTAATAGTGGCTCAGAAGCTTCGTCTTTTTTATCAGCCACGCAGACCACCGTTATTGGTAACTTTATGGCCTGTGCTATTTCAGCACCGCCCCTCAGTGCCTTGTCTGCAAAGGAGCTTCCATCATAAGCTATCAACATCTTGGTAAACGGTTTGAATTCAGATGGTGTAATGAGTACCGGCTTATGGGTCTGTCGTACTACAAATTCAACATTGGT
>JAUPKS010000214.1 GCA_030837315.1 Planctomycetota bacterium | reverse complement strand
TATTTTTAGTGCGTAGGTAAGATTAAGCGATGCGTATCTACCCAATAGGACATTTTCTATTTCTTTGCCTCTTTGGCGTCCTTTTAGCAATGGGACTCAGGAACTTCTGAAGCAATTCTCGCATCGGACGCCCGTGCGGAGGAAGTGAGGAGAGAGGTGAGGGTCGCGTCTTAAATCTTAAATAATTGGTGAAAAATCCTTATAATAACGCAATAGAAAATATCAATATTTATTATTTAGGATGTGGCCCTTTGCGCCCTCCTTCAAATTCTATGCGCCATTGTCTTGTCATGGCAGACAAGGTAGCAAATTGCCTTCTCTTGTCAACAACTTAATCACTAATCAAGGTATGACCCTCTATCCTTCTTTCCTTTATATGACTCATAACGAATGAAATCAGCTGCGCAGGGCATAACCATTGTCAAAAACCAAAGAGCGTTTATCCCGCGTCCGCTGCATTTTGTTGTTATGCCCTCTTTCTCATTTTGGGGCGGCCTGTAATATCCAAAATAGCTTCAGGATGTTTAGAAGCAACCCTTAATAGTACCCGAGCCGGTCCTTCAGGTTTTCGCCGGCCCTGTTCCCAGTTGCGGAGTGTGGCGACACTTATTCCCATAAGAGAAGCGAATTTATCCTGGGATAGGCCATACTGTTCGCGTATCTTCCGTACTTCGGACTCAGGGAACTCAATGCTGCGCAAAGGTTTCATTTTTCCCTTCATAATAGCAGCGCCTTGCTTAACGCTTTCAAGTAATTCCTCAAATAGCTCTTTTTTCATTTATACTCCTTTTCAATTACCTTTCTCAATTGTTTGAGTTGTTCCGATGTCAAGTCGTCCTGCTCACTTTTTGGATATGCATAAAGGAGAAGAAGTACGTCCTGCGATATGACCCAATAATAAATTACTCTAATCCCGCCTCGCTTTCCATGACCGCCAGCAGACCATCGTAATTTTCTTAAACCACCGCTTCCAGATATTATTTTTCCGACATCAGGTCGATTGACTAAATGAGCTTGCAGAAGACGATATTCTTCGTCAGGTATTAATTCCTGGATTCGTTTCGTGAATATTTGGGTCTCAATAATTAACACAAATTATTATATGCCATTGACGTAGATTAAGGCAAGATGATTAATATTTATTTTATGGCCTAACGACTGCGTTCACTTGCCGGGCCTGCTGCAAGGAACGTGGTGTCTCGAAAAACCGCAATGCCGGCCCGGTCAAGTGCAACGCTTGGTTCGCGTTCCTCACTTCTTCGGGGACTTCTTCTTGTCATTGAACTCCGGCAGGTTGCCAAACATTTCCACAAAAAGAGCAAAGCATTCGTATTCGTGCTTTGTAACTTCACCCATAAGCCGGAGGTTTGCTGGGTCATTCAACGTCACATCGCACTCCCACGGACAGACCGAGACAAAGAGATGCGAGGTCAACTCATGGTAGTCGGAATGCTTGAACCGGACACGGTGACCACCACCATGCCCGTCTCCACCCTTGATGGTGTTGTCAAACTGTTGGAGGCGGGACTTTAACCCACCCTTGGCATTCGTCATCCCGACATAGACGATCTCTAGTCGCCACGAAAAGGGCATCGCCGAAAGCTCCGCTGGGGAGATCGCCAGGGCATAAACACCAGGATAGCCGAGATCGGCAAGTGCCGCCCGGTCGGTCCATTTCGTCCAATCTGAAAACGCTCTTTTCATTCCGTCTCTTCAAGCGAACATGAATTAGCCGTACTAATAGCCGTATTATTTTACGGCTATTAGTACATATAATACTCTTACAGATGACTTATTATATGCCCATTTGGGCATATAATAAGGTTTATTGACAATTTGCCGACATTGTAAATAACAGTCAAATAATGTCAAGTTTTTTATGAGCGAAAACTTATCTGTCAAAAGTAAAAAAGTTGAGATTGCTAATGGTTATTTTGTCAATGCCTGTTAGAGTAATCCCCGTTCATAATTTCCCATGGTTGAATATTTCATGGTAGTCCTGTTTTGAATGCCAGAGAATATGCCCACTATCATTTCCGGCGTATAATCCCGATAACAGAGATCGACCCTGAAATCCCCCTGTCCGGCATCAAGGAGTTTTGGAATATGCTGGATAATGGAGAATGGTCTTTCTCCAATAACCACCGTCTTACACCGATCATTCATGGCCATAAACCGGTCGCCGTACTCATTTTCTACCATGAGCTGCTTGAAACTACACTGATTCATTCCGGGACACCTTCTTTTCATATTTGCCCACACACAGGTATTAGAAGTAAAGAGCGGGATATCCTGATACATGATCACATCCGCATCCTCAGAAAACAGTGTCCGGAGATTCTCTTTGTCATCCTCCGGGGACACAGTATATCTGGTAAAGCCCCATTCCCTCAATTTCATTGCAGAAAGCGGATTCAGACAATACAAGGGATAGTCGGCATACAAGAGCACGTCCTCTCCCTCAAATAAACCCATGGCACCCAGATTGGAAATCTGGAATTGTCGAAAATTCTGGGCTATCAATACTTGCAGGGCTTTTTTAAAATATGCATACGTTTCAAATCCGCACCCATTATCTCTCATAATGACGGGCAAAGAGAAAACAACCTTGTCTTTTATCTTTAATAATAGATCAATAGAGTCATTCTCCATCATAAAGGGGGTAACGGTTTCATCTGAGGATAAATCGCCACCCCCCCTATCCCACCCTTGCGAAGAGGGTGATGGAGGGGAGAAGCCTTCAGCCTTCTTTGTGAGGTTCCTTATAATTTCGTCTGTCAGGACAATGTATACCTTATACATCTTTTCTAAGGAAATAGTGTTCAAATAAGGTAATTTATCTATCTTCACGGACAGCCGATACTCTTCCGTAGAAACATTTCCTGCTGAAAAATTATGATCAGGATTGCTCAATTCAATACATTTTCCCTTCACCCATTTCTTTATTTCTTCACACCGATACGCCCTCTCCTTTTGCCATACTTCTAAAAGGTTTTTGAAATAATCTCTTCTGATTTCATTTAATAGACTTAATGGAACAAATACCTTTTCAGAAATTTCTGCATGAATACGCGCCAACTCAAATGGTGTCTCACCAAGGCGAGAGAAGACTTCTCTTATCTGTTCTTCTCCAATTACCCGGTTCATCCCCTTCTCCAGTTTCACAGGATAATCTTTGACAAATGAAAATGCCTTGATTGTGCTTCTTATTCCTATACCATCGGACATTATTTTAATATCCAAATCCACAGCTATCTTCGCGGGTATAAGTTTTTTAGGAATTTTTGGGGTAAATACCTCGTTGATCTTTTGGGAAGAAATTATATAGAGCTTTGCACCTGGCCTAACTTGTTGATCGGAATCGATAGCAGCGACATCACCACTCTTGATACCAAATACCTTTTTCCCCTGCATCTTCATTGCCTTAACATGCAGCAAGGTGGGTTTTGCCGAAACTTGTTCAAATACCTGCAACAGATCTCTTACACCAATATCAGCATCGGCCTTTATTACTATGTGACCCTTCTCAGACTTTATTACCTCTCCTGCATACGACCCTATGTTTGCAGGATATGCCGGATTAATCATATCTGCGGCCTTGACTTGATTATCCTCGGGCAATTGCTCAATCTTATCTGGCAACAGTTCATCCCCTCCCCTAACCCCTCCCACCAGGGGCGGGGAACATTTATTACCAGCATATTTCCTTCCCCTTGATGGAGGACAATGGTGGGGGTGAATTGTTACCTTGTCTGAATCCTGTGGGGAATTTATAACCACCCCTTGTTCCGCTCTTTCATAAGGAGGGAATGAAAAGTTGTTTTCCGCTTGATGGTGAGCAGATTTATTGTGTGTATCTCTTTCGGTCTGCTGGTAACTTTCCTGAAACAGGTATGCATGCGTTGTTTCCCGGCTAAATACCGTCTTTATCCTGCGGATCGCATCGGCTTCATCGCACAGCCTGCCATCGATCGCCTGTCGATAGATATCTGTCACTACGGCTACGTATTCAGGAGATTTCATACGGCCTTCTATCTTAAATGAATGGACACCGGTAGTCATGAGATCGGTTATCCGGGAAAGGGCGAGAAGGTCTTTCATAGAAAAAAGGTAGCCTCCTTCGCCTGTTGGAGATTTATAATACATCCTGCATGGTTGTGCACATCTCCCGCGGTTTCCACTCCTGCCTCCTATCATGCTGCTAAAAAAACACAAACCTGAATAGGAATAACACAATGCCCCGTGGATAAAGACCTCTATCTCTACCGAGGAATTCCGGGAAATATTTTTCATTTCATCAACTGACAATTCCCTGGCCAGAACAACCCGTTTAAATCCTGCCTTTTCCAGTTGTTTAACACCGGCAAGATTGTGAATGGCCATCTGGGTGCTGGCATGAAGTTTAAATTGGGGGAATTGGGATTGCAGTAAATTGAGAAGCCCCAGATCCTGGAGGATCAGGGCATCGGGTTGCAGTTCTTCCAATGCAATTAAAAAGTCGACAACCCTTTCCAGCTCGTGTGTTTTCAGCAAGGTATTCAAAGCGATATAAACTTTAACAGACCTTCTGTGGGCACAGGCAATGGCCTTGCTGGCATTATCCAGGGTAAAGTTCTGTGCGCCTGCACGGGCGCTGAATTCTTCTAAGCCAAAATAAACGGCATCAGCCCCATTTTCAATGGCAGCGAAAAAACTCTCCATATT
>JAUPKS010000213.1 GCA_030837315.1 Planctomycetota bacterium | reverse complement strand
GAGGAGCGACCTGTGTATGATTGATATGCAAACAGGTCGCTCCTAACGGAGCTTATATCTGTTATGGCATCCTATCTTGCTACAAACAGGTTGCTCCTGACGGAGCTCATAAGTGATAAATTTTTTAAAAGACCAAATGAATACAATGTTTTTAACAAGACGTTTTTTGTGAAGTATACGCCAAAACCCTTGAATAATAAAGCTTCTCCTGTCTTAAACCTGTCCAGCAAAAATTTGTCCAACGGTACGCTAGGAAGAGGGGCTGGGGGTATGTTACGGCATTATGTACACACCCCTTTATCCCCTCTTTTTAGAGGGGAATCACAAAAGATTGAAATTCCTATATATTTAATTAGATCACAGACTATGGCTGTGGCAAATCGCAATGGCAAGCGCGTCCGAGGCATCTTTGGGTTCCGGGATTTCGGTCAAGTCGAGGATGATCTTTACCATCTGCTGTACTTGTTCCTTTTGCGCATTACCGTTGCCGACAACCGCCTTCTTGATAACGGTGGCAGCGTATTCAGTAATAGGAATATGTGCCGATGCCGCGCACAAAAAGACAATCCCCCTGCCTTCACCAATCCTTATCGCCGACTTGACGTTTTTACTGTAAAAGACCTCCTCAATGGCCATCTCATCTGGCTTATGTTTTAAAATGACCTCCATGATTTTACTATGGATTGTGTGAAGTCGCTGAGAAAAGGTTTGGTTTTTGCCGGCCTTGATAGCACCATATTCAATGGTTATTATTTTTGACCCTACCTTCTCTATCACACCATAACCAGCGACTTGTGTACCTGGATCAATTCCAAGAATTTTCATGCGTATTTTTATAGTATTACCGTGTAAAATTTCTTTTTTTGTAACATTTTAGCCGTTTAATAAAATGCCTTTAAATAAACCACCACTGCTTGTTCCCAAACCATGCGCTGAACTTGTTGAATCATCCGTTTGGGAACACAATAGCAGAGAAACCGAGTTTCTTGTCCATTACACCCCCAAACAGGAGTTTGGGAGCAAGTGGTTGAAAGATATTTTCAAAAAGCTAAATTGCCACCTTTTTTTATAGGTTTTTTATCTCCCCTGCATCGTTCGACTGAGCTCACGACGAAGCCCCCGCCTTGCGAAGGAGGGGAAAGAGGGGTGGTTCGTTTTGGTTGCGGCCGTGCTGTGCTACGTTATAGATACATGCTGTAAGTTCGTGCCGGACAGGTTTAGAAACCTGGTTTATTCATACAGGCATGTAAATACTATAGCAGTTTTTTTAATTGTCAATGAGAATTTTCACATTTATATTTGTATTTTTACCCTTTGATTTTCATCTTTTACCTTTATAATGATATTTTAAATTTCTTCTTACATGAATCTAATTTCAATAATTCCCATGTCGCACATAGACTTGTCCGTCAATTTATGTAGTATACCACTAGCCAATCCTACTATCCTTGCCTCGGGCATTTTAGGCACGACAAAGGCATTCCTGAAGAGAGTAGCTGAGAATGGTGCGGGCGCTGTAACGATTAAATCCATCAGTACCGAACCCCGTGAAGGGCACAAAAATCCTACCGTTATTACCTTTGAGGCAGGCATGCTGAATGCCGTAGGTTATTCAAATCCCGGTGTCGGTGCCGCCGCCAGGGAATTTTCAAATCTTCAGGATATAAACGCACCCGTGATTGCAAGCGTTATCGGTATGCAGAAAGGGGATTTTGTGCGGGTGGTCGAAGGTCTGTCGGGTTCACAATTTTCTGCAATTGAAATACCCCTGTCCTGTCCCCATACCCCTGGCTTTGGTCTCCTTGCAGGGCAAGGAACTCCGGAGGCTACATTTGCCATAACTGCTGAGGTGAGAAAGGTCACCCGGTTACCCATATTCGTCAAACTATCGCCCAACATTCCGGAGATTTGTACGATTGCAAAGGCTGCTGAGGATGCGGGCGCCAATGCCATTACAGCAGTAAACTCCATGGGGCCAGGCATGATCATCAATATAGAGGCACAAAGACCGGTCTTGAGCTTCAAGGTGGGCGGTGTAACCGGCGATGCCTTACGACCCATTGCCGTACGATGTGTATACGATTTATACAAGGCCATAAAAATTCCCATCATTGGAGTTGGCGGTATTTCTACCGGACGGCACGCCATTGAAATGATGATGGCAGGCGCATCTGCCGTAGGAATCGGAACAGGTGTTTACTATCGGGGTATCGATGTTTTTAAGAAGATATGCGACGAAATGACTCAGTGGATGGAAGAGAACGGTATTGACAACGTGAATAAGATTGTGGGTGTTGCACATGATTGAACAGCCAACGATGGTAAAGATTTGTGATATTGCGGAAGAATCACCAGGCGTAAAGACATTCTTCTTCAAATGGAACCTCCTTTTTGATCCAGGGCAGTTTGTCATGGTATGGATACCGCTTCTCGACGAAAAACCCTTTACCATATCTTATATGCAAAAGGACATTATGGGTATCTCCGTTTTAAAAAGGGGAGCTTTCACCACTGCGTTGCACGAGAAAAAGACAGGAGATCTCATTGGGATACGCGGCCCTTATGGCAAGGGATTTCGCTTGCACACGAACTCCAATGCATGCGTTGTGGGAGGTGGAATTGGAATAGCCTCACTCGCAACTGTTGTCGACAAACTACGTGATGTAATTGTCATACAGGGCGCACGGAGCGTTTCAGAGATAATTTATCAGAAACGTTTTCAAGGGATGAAGTTGTGTACGGAAGATGGTACTGCCGGTTTTAAGGGCACAACGGTCGATTTACTCAAGGAATTATTAAAAACACAGAACCTCAGCAAGGTCTATACCTGCGGTCCGGAGAAGATGTTATACAAAGTATTTGAGTTATGCAAAAACCACGGTATCGATTGCGAAGTGTCTTTAGACAGGTACATGAAATGTGGTTTTGGTATCTGTGGACAATGTGACTGCAGTGGTCAACGGGTATGTGTTGATGGGCCTGTTTTTACTACAATGGAGATAAACACCTTGGAAGATTTTGGCAAGACCACGATATTAAAAACCGGAGAAAGGGTTACGATGGGTAATCGATAGCGTAGTTCCCATTTCCCGGTTATCAAGATCATGCGAAATCAGAATAATCGTTGTTAAATATTTCAGGTCAGTTTGTCTCCTGTGATTTTACAACGCTATCGCTCTGGAAACTTTTCCATCTCCGTCCGCCTAGATTCTCAGGGCTGATTCTCAGGTCAAAGGCTGGATGCTACATTCATCGTTTGCTTTTACGGTTCTTGGCCCATTGTTTCAATCCTCATCCAGCCCGAAGGCTGGATGCTACGCGTACATCGTATCCGTGTGTTGGTGCCATCGACGTTTCAATCCTCATCCAGCCCGAAGGCTGGATGCTACAGACCGCGGGATGCGTTGCCCGCCCAACTGGGTAATGTTTCAATCCTCATCCAGCCCGAAGGCTGGATGCTACGCCTTTATCGAGGGCATAGAGGTCCTTCTTCTTGAGTTTCAATCCTCATCCAGCCCGAAGGCTGGATGCTACATTCACACATCTTATTGACCAAAATTCATATACT
>JAUPKS010000212.1 GCA_030837315.1 Planctomycetota bacterium | reverse complement strand
TAAGTCACATCATCGGTTTTATGTATTAATTTACCAGCGTTGTAAGGGAATTGGTCGGGATTTAACAATTGTAATTCTATAACATCCAGAAAGTTTTCTCCATCTTCAGCACCTAAATCTGCAACGCGTTCTTCCACGACATGCACTACATCACCAATGGAAATGTTTTTACTGAAACTGCCGGCAATTCCAAAATTTAATGCCACGTCATAGGTATTGCTTGCCAAAACCCTTCCCATGAAATGCGCCGTATGCATCAATCCTACTCCGGTAATTACTACATCGATACCTGTTTGGTGATATTGAATCGTTCTTCGTGAAAATTCTTCATTGTCTCCATGTCCGGTTATTGATGATACGAGGGTTTTTATTTCAGGGTATGTTGCCGCCACAATAAGTATGTTCATAACTTCATCCCTTAGTCCCCTTTGTTGACAATCAATGGTACACTGATGGGCTTCTGACTTGCTACGTCCCAGAGAATAATGGAACCATCTTCACTGCCCGAGGCTAACAATCTACCGTCCGGGCTAAAAGCAATGCCCTCCACCGACTCCGTATGACCACGTAAAGGTTCACCAATTGGCTTTCGGTCTCGCATATTCCACAGGATAACTGTCTTGTCCATACTGCATGACGCCAGAGTCTTGCCATCCGGACAAAATACAACGCTCTCTACTGCGCCTTTATGGCCTGCTAAGGGTTTACCAATTGATTTTCTTCCTGCAGTATCCCACAAGATAATCGTTCCGTCATCACTGCCCGATGCTACCACCTTGCCATCCGGGCTAAAGGCAACGCTCTCCACCCACATTTTATGGCCGGTCAGCGGCTCACCAATTTGTTTCATGGTCTCAATGTCCCACAAAATAACATTTCCATCCACACCACACGAAGCTAACATCTTGCCGTTCGGACTAAAAGCCACTCCCTCCACGGGTTCGTTGTGCCCGTAGAGAGGTGTACCAATCGGTTTCATGCTCGCCACGTCCCATAAAATGATGCGCCCGTCTGCACCGCATGAGGCCAATGTTCTGCCATCCGGGCTAATAGAGACACATTCCACCCACCCTTCGTGTCCATTCATAGGATTACCCTTAGTCTTCAGATTCGCTATATCCCACAGGACGACGGCACCATCCGCGCCGCCCGATGCCAGTATTTTCCCATCCGGACTGAATACGACGCTCCACACTACCCCATGGTGGCCAACAAGAGGTTCACCAAGCGTTTTCATGCTCGTCAAATCCCATAGTACAATACCGTGATCATTACCCGCGGCCAGTATCCTGGCATCTGGGCTGAAGGCAACGCTGTTTACTGCCTTTTCGTGACAGGTCCAGGGTTCATCAATACGTTTTTTCTCAATCTGCGTTGTATCCTGTGGAGTTATGTCCCATTCGTCTGAGGAAGCACATCTGCTGATAATCAAACTAAGACAGATCAATGTTGCTCCAACAAGCATAGGAACCAAACGCCTTGCACCATCAGCGCCATTTTGCACTTTCCAACGTATCATCTCTTCTCCTTCTCTTGTTCGTATAAAGTATTAGGAAGCATATCAAACAGGTAAAATGATACCATAATCGATTTTATTCACTGCGTAAAGGCCTTGCCCTTTTACGCGTATTACTTTAGCATGCCCCGCTTTATTTGTCAATAAATCAGGTTTGACCCCCAGGGTGTTACTTTCCTGCTTGAAATTGTAATGCTTCTCATATAGTATAAAATTATTGAGAAGAGGTGTTGTATCTGCAATTATTTCTCAAAAATTAACCATGAAAGGAGGTGTAGCATGATTGCCGAGATTAGTGTGATCCCTATTGGGAAAGGGGTTGATCTGGCTAGTTATGTTGCCAAGGTTGTCAAAATCATCGACGAGAGTGGTTTGGATTACAAGCTCCATGCCATGGGTACTGTTGTGGAAGGGGATGGTGATCGTGTCTTTGATTTGATTAAGAAATGTCACCATAAGATGCTTGAGCTATCAGAGAGGGTATATACCACGGTAAAGATAGACGAAAGGAAGGACAACAAAGGTAAGATGCTCGAACATAAAGTGCAGGCTGTGGAGAAGGAACTAGGAAAGAACTTGAAAAAATAAGGGTATTCTGAATAGCTTAAGGCTTTTTTATGAGGGAGTCAAAATGAAAAATAGATTTCTCATGCCAAAGGCGATCTTCGCATTTTTTATTTTATCAAATATAGTAATTGTTCATGTGACGGGAGAAAGTGCCATGCAATCTGTAAAAGGTAAAAAGGCCGTTATGATTATCGCGAGTAATAATTTCAGGGATGAAGAATTGTTAAAACCCAAGGAAGTTTTAGAAAAAAATGGGGTTGCTGTTACCGTAGCATCTTCTTCGCTAAAGGAGGCGACAGGTATGTTGGGAGCAAAGGTAAAACCGGACATCCTGTTTTCCGATATTAACGTTGCGGATTATGACACGGTTATATTTGTTGGAGGTTCCGGAGCTAACGAATATTGGGACAATCCGACTGCCCATAAGATTGCGAATGATGCAAACAATGCAAAAAAGATAGTTGGTGCCATCTGCATTGCACCGGTAACCCTTGCAAAGGCAGGCTTGCTAAAGAATAAGAAGGCTACCACGTATTCCTCTACGACAAATGACATAAAATCATCCGGTGCAAAATATACGGGTGCGGAGGTCGAACGAGATGGGAATATTATTACCGCCAGTGGTCCTGCCGCAGCACAAAAATTTGGAGAGGCTATTGTCAAGGCGCTTGGTCTGTAGATTTATCATTGGAAACGTTGAGTACTAACCTTAATATCCTGATAGTTTATGAAGAAGCATATTTTATTAACCGGTAAACCCGGCGTAGGAAAGACATCGGTAATCAAAAAGATACTACCCCTGGTG
This sequence comes from Planctomycetota bacterium, assembly GCA_030837315.1. Classification (GTDB taxonomy): domain Bacteria; phylum Planctomycetota; class Brocadiia; order Brocadiales; family Brocadiaceae; genus Brocadia. The sequence goes on along the minus strand of JAUPKS010000212.1, from coordinate 1,931 downwards.
GGGATGAATGCCGGGGGTTTCTTTACAGAAGAAATCCGTGTTATGGAAAGACGTATGGGCTTTAGGATCGTCACGCTGGATGGCACGGACGGTATTCTGGCTCATAGTGAATGTAATAGCAATTATAAAGTTGGCAAATATCGGGTCGACCTCGATTCCTTTGAAAAGGTTGCTATACCAGCATTAGAGGATGCTATAAAGAACAAATCAATTGTGGTAATCGATGAAATTGGCACAATGGAACTCTTTTCAATGAGATTTAAGGAACTGGTAAGTAAAATCCTCAATAGTGAAAAAACCCTTCTCTGTACCATCAAAGAAAATGGGGATGCTTTTACTGAAGACATAAAAAAACGCAAAGACGTCATCCTCGTAACGGTAAATTATGAAAATAGAGAAATTTTGCCAGAAAAGGTATTTGAGATGTTGAGAACAATGAAAAAGTGATACCGCACATCATTCCCCATGAAGAATCAATAAGTTCGTGATTTTGCATCCAATCGTTACAGACCTGCCATGCTACAAAAAGTAACAGCCCTGTTTGCACCTCAATTACACGTATTGCGTAGAATTTAAACACGTATTCTCTCCAAAAAATGCCACCATTCGTTATACTATGTCTTTGCACATTCTTCAGGCATCGCCTATTTATCACAGTCCACAACATTCAAAATAATAAGTAGTTACAACTTTTAAAAAACACATTTTCTTTTTTAGAGCCAGCGGCATACCATCTGCATACTAACAACACTTGTTTAGAAAATTAAACTTTTGTTCATTAAATTTATTTGCAGATCATTTCTTTCCCTATTCTTTAATGATCTGCAAATGTTAGAAAGATCAAGGGGGGCGCATGTCCTCCCTGATCTTTCTAAATAAGACGATAAAGATGAAGGAGGGAAACAGAAAGATGGACTTTGCGCTTCAAGTTTATATAAAAGATTTAAAAAGGATATCTCCCCTTACCATGGAAGAAGAAAGACGGCTATTCGAAAAAGTCATCAAGGGCGATTCGAAAGCAAGAGAATCTATTGTAACGGCCTATCTTCCGCTTGTTATAAAGATTGCAAGCCGATTCGTCTACTATGGAAACTCTCTTGTAGATTTAATTAGCGAAGGAAACATTGGACTTATACGCGCTGTGGAAAAATTTGACCACACGTTAGGTCAACGGTTTGGTAAGTATGCTTCGTGGTGGATCAAATGGACTATTCAGCGCGCATTGATTAATAACTCAAAGACTGTGCACATTCCCGTTTATATGGCGGAACGGATTTCTAAGTGGAAAAAAATATCATCGAAATTAATAAATACCCTGCATAGATTTCCTGATCAAAACGAAATTGCAGAGGCATTGAATCTTAATGAAAAGCAGACTCAATGGATAGAAAAGGCAGCACGGCATTCCTATACCTTGAATGAGACGCATTTTGAGAATGGCGATTCCATGGAACTTACAGAGTGTATCCCTGACAAAAACACAAAGATGCCTGAAGATGAGTTAATTGAATTTCATGACAAGGAGAAATTGAGGAGATTGCTTGAGACAATCGAATGTCGTGAAGCAAAGGTGCTAAAAATGAGATACGGGTTTGACAATACAGAACCCATGACACTTCGAGAAGTAAGCAAAAAGCTTAATATCAGCCGTGAGTGGGTTCGGAAGATTGAAAAAAAAGGATTATCAAAACTGAATCAACTCATGAGTTGTAATTAAATAAATTGTAGAGAATATCGTGTTTAAAAGCTAGCTATGCGGAGAGCGTTCTCCCCGGCTGGGCTTATTTAAAAGCTAACCATGCAGAGAGTGTTCTCGGCGGCTTGGCTTAATGTTCAAAAAGGTGAGGAGGAGAAGGAAATGTTAAGGAAATTTGGTTACAGTTTAGTTGTAATGGGTGCATTGATGTTTGGTGTTGGTGTTGTAAATACTG
>JAUPKS010000003.1 GCA_030837315.1 Planctomycetota bacterium | reverse complement strand
CTACCTCTCCTTTATCCCCTCTTTGCGAAGGAGGGGATAATGGGGTAGTTCATTTTGGTTGCGGCTGTGCTGCGTTACGCAATCAGGACACAGATTCTCGCTCATACACGCAGATATACTTTTTTTATGTCTGTGCTATCTGTGTTCATCTTGTCCAAATAAGTATTTTTCAGAATTAAACTTCAGGTAGAAATTTGGTCAATTCCTGCATCCACTTCCACGTTTCGTTCTTCATGTCTTCAGCCTCAACGCCGTCTTTGAATGAGTCCTCATTTTCTTCAATAAAGCAATAAATCTTTCCTAGAAATTCTTTTAACTCGGCAACTTGTTTCAGGATGTCCATTATTATTTTCCTCCGGAAATGCAAAAAGGGTTTTTACAATTCGGTGGATATTAAACCATAAAAATGCAAAAAATACAAAAATATAGTACAGGGTAAGAATACAGCCTGCGACGGCGAGATTATACTCCCGGCCGACAACGACTACGCGGGGCTTGTGACATATTTTCTGGCATCTAATCGAACTAACTTTTTGAAGTTGCAAAATATCGGCTCATTTGTATAATCAAAATAAGCTAAGATCGTAGAACGGTCTTGCCAGTTTAAATTCACGTTATATTTTTGGAGTCCAGCCATGATCTGGGAAAAGCACATGTTACTCAAGTATGGGTGAGCATACCTATTGAAGTGGCGGTGCCATTTCCAGGTTCGATGGATAAAGTACGGACTCTTTACAATCCGCACGTAACACATCTCGTAAGGTTGCAAATTATTTTTGTCCCGCAACCCACTAATTATTCATCAAGAAATATTCCTTCATCCGTTTCTCAACAGCCTGTCCGAAAAAGACACCGTCCTTCTTCCAATTAGTTAATTGGATAATTAATCTATTTTTAAGATAATTTCGGGAGGTGTCTATGCACATGGAGAAATCAGATATTTTACATAACCTTGCTCAGGCCGTGATTGATATGGATATGACTCGTGCCAGTAAAATGGCTGCTGAAGCAATAAGCTGCAAAATTGATCCCTATGAGGCAATAACGGATGGTCTTGCGAGGGGGATGGATAAGGTCAATGAACTATTCGAGAACGAGGAATACTTTGTCCCGGAAATACTTCTCTGTGCCGATGCCATGTATGCGGGCATTGAGGTGCTCAGACCGCACCTTCCCAAGGAGGCTGCGTATAATAAGAAAAAGGTGGTTATCGGTGTCGTAAAGGGTGACACCCATGATATCGGGAAAAATCTGGTAAAAATCATGCTGGATAACGCCGGGTTTGAAATGCACGATTTGGGCAGGAATGTTCCCTATGCAAAGTTTGTTGATACTGCCGGAGAATTAAACGCCGATCTCGTTTGCCTTTCCACCCTCATGACCACAACGATGGACGGCATGCACGTGGTTGTTGAAGACCTTAAGAAGGCAGGGATACCTTGCAGGGTCATGGTTGGCGGTGGCCCTATATCCCCAGGATTTGCAAGGAATATTGGCGCTGATGGTTATGCAAAGAATGCTGCGGAGGCAATCAAGGTTGCAAAGGGTATGTTCCAGGGCATTCAGATACCACGAACGATTAAAACTCCGGAGTTCGTGATCGCGAGGAAAAATCGGGGAGACGTGCGATGAACGGTGCTGATGAAATGACACCAAAAGAGAGGATGCAGGCAATCCTGCAGGGGAAGCATGTCGACAGACTTCTCGTAAGTCCCCTGATCCTGAATTATGCGTCAAGAAGTTTAAATCTTACGGTAAGAAGTTTTTGCACAAATGGTAAAAACATGGGAGATGCCAACATCGCTTGTTTTAAAAAATACCGTCATGATATCGTTTATATTTTTTCTACTACTTCCACACTGGCAGAAGCCATGGGCACCAGGATGTATTTCCCCGAAGATGACGCACCCCAGGTGGAAAATCCATTTATACAAACACGAGAAGACCTTAAGAAATTAAAGCCCGTAGAACCGGAGAAGGATGGGAGGCTTCCCGTGTACCTGGAGGCAGTGAAGCGATGTGTAGACGCAATTGGAAATGAGGTCTTTGTCGTGCCTGTTATTGGTGCGCCGTTTACGACATCCGCTGCCTTACGAGGAACAGAGACCTTTATTAAAGAGCTTTATACAGATCCGGAACTGGTTCATGCCGTGATGAAGGTCGCTACCCAGTCGGTTAAAAATCTTATCGATGCCTATGTAAAGGCAGGTAGTGTGCCGGTTACTGTTGAACCTGTGGCTACGGGTTCCATGATAAGCGAAAAGCATTTTCGGGAGTTTGTCCTGCCGTATCTCAAGGAGGTCTATGCGCATATCCATTCTTTCAGTCTCCCGGGTGTGCTCCATATTTGCGGCAAGACAAAAAGGGTGATACAATGCATGGCTGAGAGCGGAGCTGATATCCTGAGTATCGACAACATCGATCTGCTTGAGGCCAAGGCACTGGTAGGCGATAAGGTTTGTTTGATGGGAAATGTAAGCCCGGCAGACGGCATGCTCAAGGGGAATCCGGAGATTATAACCAATATGGTAAAGGATTGTGTGATTAAGGCATCCGACAGCCCCAAGGGATTTGTACTGGCTACCGGATGTGAGGTTCCCATTATGACACCGCACGAAAATATGATCGCCTTTCTTGAGGCAGGGAGAAGGTTTGCCCGGCTTCCAATTAATTTGAACTAGGCCCTTATAGCTTTTGACTCGCATTGAGGATAAATATATTTAACTCTCCCTTAATTCCTCCATCGTTGCTTGTTCCCAAACTCCTGTTTGGGAACACAATTGCAGAGAAACTGAGTTTCTCGTCCATTACACTCCCAAACAGGAGTTTGGGAGCTAGCAGTTGAAAGTCAAATTTCAAAAAGCTAAAGTGTAGCAAAACGTATGAAAAAAAGAGTTGTTGTTACCG
>JAUPKS010000211.1 GCA_030837315.1 Planctomycetota bacterium | reverse complement strand
CCGAAACCGTGGAGCAGTCCAAAAATAAAAGCGACAACCCAGGGTCTTCGATCAGTGATACCATCTCTCCCATTTTGGGAATGCACACACTCCCCCGCAATGAACACGATACTCAGGGCAATAACAGCTTCCACTGGTTGCTGTGGTACGTTAACTAATCCCAATGTGGCAGCAGCTAGCGTAATACTGTGCGCAATGGTAAAAGTGCTAATCGTCCCTAACAAACGACGCCACCCTTGTACTATGATTAGTAGCGCCAGTACGAATAAAAGATGATCGATGCCAAGAAGGATGTGCTCCACTCCGAGATGAAGATATGTCACAAATACCCAAAACGCATCCGGCGTAGCCTCAACAATGAATGACGGTGACGAAGGTGTCAGTCGCGCTATCTGTATCGTCTCATCGATTCGCTCCAGAGGCACAAGCACATCGGTAAGCGTGGCGGAGAGTCCGTCAATACTGATGGTGCGTTCGGCAAGCCCGCCTCGGCACAAAAGGGTGTAGCGCTCAGTGAAGGCATCCACAGACTGATAACTGATACGCGGCGTGACCGGCTGGCAGTTCTCGGGGAATCTGACGTTGAGGCTCAAACGTAAATCGCCACGAGCAGGAACTTTCCAGAGCACATTGAAGGTCTCCGTCCCGGTCTGTCGAAGATCGAGATAGCCAGGCCGCACCTCATGGGCGTGAAGGCGGCTTACAAGGCACATAATGAGAAATACCATGAAAAAAGGAATGATGGACAGGTTCTTCATTTGGTCTCTTTTATTTGTACGATCCCGACGAGCCGGTCGGGCAGTTCCACGCTTACGGTATAACGATCTTGGAGTCGCCGGTAAAACGTCTCTTGCGCCTTACTGCGTTGAGCAGCAAGCCACTCGCGTCTAACCGCCTCCCGCACCTCGGACAGCCCGGACATCCTCCACGTCACTGCGCACGGTCTCTCCCCGTTTGTCCTGGTTAAAATAGATATGGCTGAAGGTAATCTTCGTCCCGATTCGAAATGCATCAGAATGTGATTCGAGAAATCTCCGGAGATCCTCTTCGCTGGGCTCCGGTACTCCCATCATGTCCTCGGAGAGAAACTCTACCTTCTGTCGTAACCGGCGGCGAATGATGGTATCGTCCCTGTCAAGCCCAAGAACCAATGCCTCACACGGTAAAATAATTCTTCCTTGATGTAGTCCTCGATCAATCCTTCCAGTTCCTGCGGAGCAGGCGGACGCTGCCAGGTGCGCGACCAGCCCTCGATGATCTGCTCGACGTGACCTGCGGTCACGACGATTCGGTCTGGCTTGTCTGCTTTGGGATTACGCAAAAGACCCGAGATGAGAAATATCCCCGCACCAAGAACGAGGAAGTGAACAAGTGGTTCGCGTATAAATTTCATTAAACACTGTACTATGCATCGATTTTCTATAGAGAAACACCGACATTCCGGGAAAATATCAAATTGTAGTGAGTAAAAATGGGTTAAATTCAGGTGTGTAGAGATGGTTTTGCAAAAATTAAAATTCCTTGAAAGCCTTAAAATTACGGGTAAAATTAGCGTAATTTAATTGCATAGGAAATTTCATTTTATTTATGCGGTTTTTAGCGTGGCATGAACAAACCCTGCTTGTTCGTGTTTAACTTAACTGCACATAATTTTAGCACAAATTATTCCCCTCTTGGGAGGGGTTATGGGTGGGTACCTTGGTTGTGAAATCTCAGTGGATATTTTACGAATTACCGGCTTACCCACCCCTTAAATCCCCTTCCAAGAGGGGACTTTCTAGCTTGAATACCTAACCCGAACGAGTCGGAACGTGTTGTGCCGGCGGTTTGTCCCCTGCCAAAATGCCGACCACAATTTTACTGAAAATATACGATTGGTGAAGAAGGTTTCTGCTCATATGCTTAAGAAACAGCAAGAAAAATTAGCTGTGGAAAAAAGCCTTGATCTTTCTATCAAGGATGGTGTCGCATTTGCGGCGACAACCGGGTTCGGGGATAACTACATCAACCCCTTTGCCGTTGCTCTTGGTGCGAGTAATTTCCAGATTGGTTTATTAAGTTCCATACCGCAGTTCCTTCCTGCACTCATGCAACTGAAAGTTGCTGATATGACCGAGCGGCTTGGGAGTCGTAAGAAGATTATTGTGCGTTCGGTCTTTTTCCAGTCCCTGATGTTGCTCCCTATAGCTTTCATCCCGTATCTGCCCGAATTTTCTCAGGTCAGCACACTTATTGGTTTTTGTACGCTGTACCTGCTTTTTGCCTCTCTTGCGGGCCCAGCCTGGGGTTCGCTTATGGCAGACCTTGTGACGGAGGGGAAAAGAGGTGCTTTTTTCAGTAAGCGTTCAAGGCTTATTGGCCTCGTAACCCTGGCCACTACATTTTTGGCAGGGTACATCCTTCATCTGTTCAAGGCGCATGCACTTATTGCTTTTACCGGCACATTCCTTCTCGCCATGATTTCACGATACATCTCGTGTTATTTTTTAAGCAGGATGTATGAGCCTCCCCTGGAGGTAAAGCGAGAACACTATTTCTCATTTGGGGCATTTTTGCGCAGGCTCAATGTTGGAAATTTTGGGAAATATGTGATCTTCCAAAGCGCCTTTAATTTTGCAGTATTTATTGCCTCACCCTTTTTTTCTGTATTTATGCTCCGCGATCTCGGGTTTTCATACCTTACCTATACCATCGTCGTTACAACCGTTCCCCTCGCAACTATTCTGTCGATGAGTTATTGGGGGAGGTACTCAGATATCTTTGGAAATCGGAGGGTTATGAGGATATGCAGTATCGTGATATCCGTTCTGCCAGCCCTCTGGCTCGTTTCTCATCAGGTATACTTTCTGATAGGCATTCAGGTACTGGCTGGTTTTTTCTGGGGAGGGTTTAATTTATGTTCTTCGAATTTTATCTACGAATCTGCAATTCCTGAGAAGCGGACCCGTTGCATCTCTTACTTTAACACCATTAACGGGCTTGCCATTTGTCTGGGTAACCTGCTCGGCGGTTTTCTGGCTACGCATATACCCCCTGTATTGGGTTATCGGTTGCTTACCCTTTTCGCCATTTCATCATGCCTGAGGATTGTTCTATCCACTACCTTATTGAGTCGGGTAAAGGAGATCAGGAAGACGGTTAACGCTTCTGTATAGTCCTTTAAAAATCGTTATCCGCTGTTTATTATTACAAATGAGTTAAATTTGGCCTTCTGCGACTTTTTATCTGTAGAGCGACGAGGTTCGTCGCTCTACAACCGCAGTTTTGAAATTCCTATACAATCAATTTTTAAGGATAGTTGTAAGATGTAAGTTGAAAACTTAAATCTTGCAATTTATCGTGCTGTTTTATCGGTTAGAGGCTTCTCTTCGCCAGGGTTATATTCGGCAATTCAAATCAATTGCGATCGCCCCGTTGTGCAGAAAACCCGGTTTCTGGCTTTTTTGCAACCTCTCTCTCTTCCCTAACCGACTTCTCTCCTGTGGTTAAAAGCCTCTTGTCCTGACATTTTTATCCTCAGATAGCATTTGACTTATGGTATAATTTTGATTAAATTGGCAAACATTTACTCCGTCATTCCATACTTTATCGGGGAAAAGAAATGAATAGAAGAAGAAGCGGCATACTACTTCACATTACTTCCCTCCCGTCATCTCACGGTATAGGAGATTTTGGAGATACGGCTTATAAATTTGTGGATTTCCTTGCAGAAACCAGGCAGTGCTTATGGCAGATTCTCCCCTTAAACCCAACGTGCACAGCATACGGAAACAGTCCTTATAGCAGTTACTCGGCCTTCGCAGGAAATCATATTATGATAAACCCCGATCTTCTTGTCCGAGACGGCCTTCTTTTAAAATCCGACATAGAAGATTACGTTACCTTTTCCCATAATAGGGTTGATTATAAAACAGTTACAACCTACAAAGAGAACATGCTTCGCAGGGCATATAAACATATTCATCGTAAGCTGGAGAAAGACCCGGAATTCGAAAGATTTTGCTATGAAAATGCATACTGGCTCGAAGATTATGCGCTGTTTATAACCCTGAAGGAATACTTTCATGGGGTTGCCTGGAGTGATTGGCCTGAGGATTTAAGGTATAGAAAAGAAGAAACACTAAGAGATTGGAAAGAAAAATTGAAGGATAGAATACTCATGGAAAAGTTTTTCCAATTTCTCTTTTTCAAACAATGGTTTTCTCTTAAAAGATACAGCAACTCAAAAAACATACAAATAATTGGGGATATCCCTATTTATGTAACGTATGACAGCTCCGATGTATGGGCTAACCCTGAATTTTTTAAGCTCGATGATGCGAAAAAACCCATGCTCGTCGCCGGGGTCCCGCCTGATTATTTTAGTGCAACAGGACAATTATGGGGAAATCCTGTTTATAAGTGGGATGTTCTCAAAGAAACAGGTTACTCGTGGTGGCTGAGACGTATAGAATATAATCTCAAACTTTTTGATATCATAAGACTTGACCACTTCAGAGGTTTTGTTTCATACTGGGAAGTTCCAATCGGTGAAAAGACGGCAGTACATGGGAGATGGATAGACGCCCCCGTTAAAGACTTTTTTAACACTCTTTATAAGCATTTCCCAAGTCTACCCCTTATTGCCGAAGACCTCGGAACGATAACACCCGACGTAAGGGAAATTATGAATATGTTTGGAATTCCTGGTATGAAAGTACTTCTCTTCGCCTTTGGAGATGATTTACCGATCAATCCTTATATCCCGCATAACCACATACAATCCTGTATTGTGTATACAGGAACTCATGACAACAACACCATTCGAGGCTGGTTTAAAAGAGAAGCAGGTCCGGAAGAAAGAAAAAGAGTATACAAATATCTGGGTAGAGAAGTTTCGGAAGACGATATTCACCGTGAAATTACGCGGCTCGCCATGATGTCTGTTGCAAACATGGTGGTCATACCAATGCAGGATATGCTTGGCCTTGGGGAAGAGTCGCGGATGAATCTGCCGGCAACTTCTGAAAATAATTGGGCATGGAGACTTTTGCCGGAGCAAATTACCCCTGCTCTCAGAAATGAGTTAACGGAAGCAACGGTACTATACGGTAGGGGGTAAATACAACCTAAATCCTTCAGACGATTTTCGCGCAGCGAAATTTGTAAACAGGACAAGGTGTACTGGATGGAACAAAATCCGGGACGGGAAAAAATCCTGTAAAGCTTGTCAAAAACTCACTGACAAAGATGGAAGATAAACTCATATGGAAACTTTTTTTAATCCTTTGTCCGTTGCCATTGTTGGTGCTACGGAAAAACCGGGCAGCTTACCGGGCATTATCCTGAAAAACCTCCTCAGTATGGGTTTTAAGGGTAAGATGTATCCGGTAAATCCAAAATACGAGACGGTCTTCGGATTAAACTGTTTTCCCTCGATACTCGATATCCCGGATGAAGTAGCACTAACCGTGATTGCCATTCCTGCACCATGGGTATTGGACGTGTTGCAGCAACAGGCACACAAGCGAATTCGCCATGCCATAATTATCAGCGCTGGTTTTCGGGAAAAGGGCGCAGAAGGTATTGAGATGGAAGAGAGAATCAGGCGCGTCGCAATCGAAAACGATATGAGAATCCTCGGTCCTAATTGTCTGGGTGTTTTGGATAATTATACCAATTTTACTACCTCATTTTTGTCATGGGAGCGGGTGAGCATCCCTAAAAAGGGTTCGCTATCGATTCTTTCTCAAAGCGGCGCCTTTGCTATTGCCCTGCTGGATCTGGCAGCGCAGGAGGGGTTAGGCATAGCAAAGATGATTAACTATGGAAATAGAATTGATGTGGGAGAGTCAGCTCTCTTGCCGTTTTTAAGAGACGATGTCCACACAAAGGTAGTTGCCATATATATGGAATCCGTTGATTACGGAAGGAGGTTTATCGAAGCGGCGAAGTCTTGCTCAAAGAAAAAGCCTATCGTGGCACTCAAAGTTGGAAGGGGCGCAGCGGGCATTGCCGCGGCAAAATCTCATACCGGCGCCATTGCAGGTAACTACGCACTATACAAGGCCGCATTCTTGAAATCTGGTATTATTGAGGCACATGGTCTGGAGGAATTTATTGACGGCGTTAAGGCCCTTTCCATGCAAAATCCGCCCATGGGGAATAGAATCCTTATTGTCACGAATGGCGGCGGGTTCGGGGTTATTGTGGCCGACCACTGTTCAGAGAATGGGCTGGAGGTGCCACCTCCGTCTCCGCAATTAAAGGAGAAGCTGGGAAGCAAATTTTCAGCGTTCTATGTTGTGAACAATCCCGTTGATTTAACAGGAAGTGCCTGCGATAGCGATTATTACATTGCCTTAAACGCCTGCATGATCGAAAGCGACGAATACGATGCCGCCATTATTATACCACTTATGGCCCCTCAGGGCATGACCGAGAAGGTCGTAGACCTCGTCACTGAAACGATGAAACGATCCGGAAAGCCCGCTGTTATATGCACCGTGGGCGGGGCATTTACCATGAAGATCAAAGGATTGTTTGAAGAACGTGAGTTCCCTGTCTATCCTTCTCCGGAACGGAGTGCACGGGCGATGTCCATGCTGCTGAAAAGGAGGGTATTACAGGAAGGCGCTGTGCGTTCGGCAATATAAGAAATTACGTGCATTTATTTAAGAATACAGAGTTTAGTAAAGCTACAAATTTATCCTGAGTGGTAGTGCTTAATTGCGTTAGTTGTCGCTCTGTCAACAAAGCCTGTAATCCTTGAATTGTAAGCTTTAGAACGAGAAATGACATAGCGATTATTTCTGCAATTAAGCAGTAGCAATAAAAAATCCGAAACAATTTCAAAATTACAAATTCAAATATTCCAAACTTCGTTTCTAATGCTGTCATTTAATAGTAGCATTTGTTTCGGATTTCGATATTCGAATTTCAGGTTTGTCAAAAAATAAATGACAGTATTTGTTAATCAGTACCAAGTTTTTTTACAACCCCCTCACCACATTTTTTAAGGGGGATTTGGTTGCTGCTACGCTGCACTAGGGTATTCTCATCCAGACATTTTCGATAAAGATTGAGACCAGGAGAAGGAATAGACTTGCAAGGGTGGGATAGAGATAAAGGTCTTTTTTCTTTAAAACGGTTTCTATGGTAATTTTGTCTCTTTCTATAGTATCGATCTCGTCGTAAAATCTGGCAACCTCTTCAAAGTCCTCCGCATGGTAATACTTTCCCCCTGTTGACTCGACGGCATCCTTTAACTCCTCAATATGTTGTGCTGCAATTTCCGGATCTACGCCGGTAACATCTGATGCCTTGACCGCCACGACATAAGCCTTTATTCCCATTCTTTTCAATAAGCGGAGAGGTCGGTCAGGCGAAATGCCAATATTGTATATCCCATCCGTAAACAGGATAATGAGCTTGTTTTTGAGCACTCCCCGTTGCTCCATTTCTTTGGCAAAAGAGATGGCATAATCGGCAAGATATTGTTTATTAATGCTGTTTCTCAAATCCCTGATGGTAAATTTTTTTCCCATCTCTTTTTCAAACAGCGCTGCGATAGAGGTGAAAAGGCCTTCTCCAATGGATGTCTGATAACCAACCTGAGATGCCTGTACACGCTCCAGTGATTTTTCCAGTAACTGAGTTTCCATGGTAGGGATAACAATGAGGGCTGCATCGGTACCAAAGATGGTAATTCCTATGAGGTCATTCGCCCGTTTTTTTATAAAACCACCGACAATCTTTTTGATGGTTTCGATAGCCGTTCCCGTCATGCTAAAAGAGGTATCTATGGAAAGAACAATCTCCCGTCCATGCAGGGCAGTCTCCTCCTGATAATACTTCGTCTGTGGGTGTGCGATGGCCACGATTGCAAAAAACACGCTGCCAAAAAATACGGGTTTATTGAGATGGGCTACAATCCTCCTAACCCCTGCTGGTTCTCTTACGTAGCAGAGACTGGAATACCCAAGAAACTTCTTTTCCCGCCAAAAGAAATATAATAAACCAAGCGGAATGAAAAGCAGAAGGAGCAACGGATTGGCGAGGGTCATGTATCTGTACCTAACAGGAACAAGAAAAAAACAAAATTTTTAACACGTTAGCTTTTTAAAAAATATCTTTCAACTGCTCGCTCCCAAACAGGAGTTTGGGAGCGAGCAGTGGTGGTTTATTTAAAGGCAATTTTTCAAACGGCTAAAATGTTACCAAAAATCTTGGGTTTGTGATTTCATCGCTACACGAAACTATACACAGCGTGTTCATTCATGGTGATTTATTAAAAATATGAAAACAAGAACCCCGAAGGGGTAAAATGATTATAGATGAAAAAACCGAAAACAACACCCAATCCCAAGGGGATGACATAATGGACACGCCAGGCATTTCACGGAAAAACGATTATATCACCCCTTAGGGGTTTATCGTTGGGGTTTTATGCTATCGTCTATAATCATTTCATCCTTACGGGATTCATAGCGCTTTCATTGAATAGTATTAATCTATCGTTAGGAATTTCAAAATAAAATCACAATCTGTGAACCTTCTCAGTATAGATAACAAAAAAGAACAACTTATCGAAGGAATAGAGGCACGGTTGAAGCAAAGGATAGAAACAACAGACCTGTTTACTGTCAGTTGGAAACTTATATAACTTTAAGTTGATTATGATAGTTGTGGCGCACACCGCTATAAACTGAAATGCCCTGAAGGTCTTTGAAAACAAATTGACACAGAAGGTATAAACAAATACTATGTAGTAACATAACTACAATAGGAGGACTAATATGCTGCACGTTGGATTAAGGGAAGCAAATATGCACTTTTCAAAATATCTGAAGCTGGTCAGAGAAGGGCAGGAGGTTATTGTAACGGAGAGGGGCAAACCTGTTGCCGTTATCAAGCCGCTCACGAAAGAGGGAACGCCGGAAGATAAGATCAAAAGTTTAGAAGATCGGGTGATATTGCGAATGGCTGGTAAGGGGAGGTTGCCGCTTGGCAGGACTATTGCGATCGAAGGAAAGCCTTTATCCGAAACCATCATAGAGGGAAGGGAAGAGAGGTTTTAAATGAACCCGCCCTGGATATATACCTCAATTCCAAGCAGATTTTACCCACTACACTTTGCAAGCATTTTTTTGTTAACTGCTTTTAGAATATTTTCTTGTTTTTT
>JAUPKS010000210.1 GCA_030837315.1 Planctomycetota bacterium | reverse complement strand
TTATTAAAAATATGAAAACAAGAACCCCGAAGGGGTAAAATGATTATAGATGAAAAAACCGAAAACAACACCCAATCCCAAGGGGATGACATAATGGACACGCCAGGCATTTCACGAAAAAACGATCATATCACCCCTTAGGGGTTTATCGTCGGGGTTTTATGCTATTATCTATAATCGTTTCATCCCTACGGGATTCATAGCGCTTTCATTGAATAATAGAAATTTATTGTTAGGAATTTCAAAATAAAATCACAATCTGTGAACCTTCTCAGTATAATTTTACAATTTATGACCAGTTTGCGTTATAATTTCTTCTATTCCCTGCAGTATTTTGTCAAAGGCATCTTTGCCAATATGTTTTCCAAAGATAAGGCTATCGAGTTGTTTTAACACCAGTTGGATGATCGATGATGTTTCCTCTGAAAATTGTTTTTGCGTATCGTAGCGCGGGAAACTTGACGTTGTGACGGATTGTGCCATGTCGTTTGAAATACCAAGGAGCGTACCCGTGTATGCTCTTAGTGCCTTGTTCACGGTATGGATATTTTCCCGATTACGTTGGTCGTTATCGGTAAATTGAAATGACTTCATGGTGTTTTTAAGTCTCTCCAGGGCAATGTGGGGGGTTTCACTTACAGGTTTTGGTGAAGCTGGTGATAATCTTCCTGCAATGGAACGTAACGTTGTTACCCCTAAAAAGAAAAACAAAATAATCCCTGCACCCAAGGGTAAATATCCATGTAAAAAAATGTGTTTTCTTGAATAGAGCATCGTACCTTTGATTCCCTCTAACGGCACGTCCACCGCTTTTAAAAGATTGTTTATGATGATAGGGATGGAAACGGTCTTTACCTCTTTTGTCTCGATGGATGCACTATCGGCTTTTGCCGTGTTTGATTGTGAACGGGAGTCTTCATAATATAAAATCGTTAGCCCGGGGATTTCGGGTGTCTTTTTTTTCCATCCCAATTCATATAATGAAAGAGTGTAGTTTATTACAAGCTTCTCAATATTTTCTTCCGCGCTTTTTTCTACCGCCTTTTTTAAAACCTCAAATGGGGAAAAATTTAATTTTTCTATATCTTTCCATAATAACTTTACATTTTTTTCATGTCGGATTGTGAGGACATAGTTGATACGGTCGCCAAGGGTAATGACGTCCCTATCTACCTTGCCTTCAACAAGGATCGGCACTTTTTTAATTGCAACCGGCGCAGAGGTTGCCGTTCCCTCGGTTTTATCAACTTCATTACTGTAGGAAAGAGAAAAAGAAGGGATAGAATAAATACCCGCCTTGATGTCTGAGGGCAAAGAAAGTGCATAGGTAATTACCATATAATCATGCTCATTATCAAAGATTTGGCGTTCTCCCAGGGTTACGCCTTCGATCCTGAACGGCGAGAGATTGATTTTATCCACACCTTCCAGATTAACCGTTATCCCTAACTTCCACACAATCTGAACAGTTACATGCAACGTCTTGCCGGTAATTACCCGGTGATCGTCAATAAATGTCCAGATTTCAAGAGACCGGTCTATCAGTGCAAATTCTCTTTCCTCTGCTGCTTGCTCCTGGGCTTGGAGTTGTTCTTGTGCAATCACACGAATAAAACTATTTCCAAAAAAAAGCGCGCTGATACATAAGATGATGCCGATGTATTTCATCGTCTCCTTCTTCCCCCTCTCCTGATACGTCTGTCGAAAAATTCAGAGATTTTTTTTATCCATATTTCTTCACCTTCGTCCGTGGACAGTGCAATATGATCTATATGTAACTTTTTCAATAAAGTCAGGTACGGTAAAGGCGTTGTTCGTGCGGTTGAGATGTCCAGCGATTTTGTGGTGCCTGTCTCTATATCCTGGGCGGTCAGAAATCCCCTTGCGACCGGTAAGGCTGTTTCCATTCTATCTAAAATTGTGACAGGAATTACTTCGTGCATGGAGGAGAGCGTTTTTAGCGATTGTTCATAATTATACGGTGCTAAAAAATCTGACAGGATGAATACCAAGGCAGGCTGGAGGACATTTTTATGTAAAAATGTAAACACACTATTGAGATCGGTACAATTACCGGAAGGTGTTTCGTGTAAAATATTTTTTATATGTATCAAAGCTTCTTTTTCGCCGGCTTTTGGTCGAATGTAGTTTTCTACCCGATCAGTAAACGTAATGAAACCGATCTCATTACCAGTTTCGGATGCGGCATGGACAAGTATTGAGAGGATGGCTGATTGAACATCTTCTTTTGTATTTCTAAAAGAACCAAACTTCTCCGACCTGCTTTTGTCAACGAGAAAGACCATAGTTACCCGTTTGTCCACCAAGTTCATGCGTACATGGAGTTTTCCCGTCCTTGCTGTTGCCTTCCAGTCGATGGATCTGCAATCGTCTCCTGGCTGGTATTGTCGAAGTTCGTCGAGCTCCAAACCATGCGGGGCGTTCAAATAGCTGGGAAATATCCCCTCAAAGAGGTTTCCAATCAATCGTTCTAAAGAGAGCTTTATCCGCCTTTTCATCGACTTTATTCCAATATCGGAACCCGGTGAAGGATTTTTTCAATAATATCGTCAGAATCGATGCCCTGGGATTCGGCCTCATGGGTAAGAATGATTCTGTGTCGCAGGACAGGGTAAGCCATTTTGTGAACGTGTTCGGGTAAGACCATTTCATCGCCCCGGATAAAGGCGTAAACGCGTGATGCCTTCGCTAAAGCGATGGATGCCCTCGGCGATGCTCCATACATCACAAGATTTCCAAACTCGCAATTTCCTTCTTCGGGTCGCGTTGTCCTGACCAAACGTGTAATGTATTTTACAATGACTGAGGTCTCATGCAAAGGCAACCATTCGGCAATTGTATGTCGCAAGGAGATCACTTCTTTTGGAGATAAAACGAAACCTAATGCAGCTTCTTCATCCCGAATCTGTCTTTCTGTAATTTCTCTTTCATCTCCATAGGATGGATAACGTACTTTTAGTTTAAACATGAATCGGTCTATTTCGGCCTCGGGCAACAGATATGTTCCCGATATCTCGATAGGATTTTGGGTTGCTAATACGAGAAACAATTTTTCCAAAGGATAGGTCTCACGGCCAATAGTTACCTGCTTTTCCTGCATCGCCTCAAGGAGTGCGCTTTGAACCTTTGCCGGTGCACGGTTAATTTCATCTGCAAGTAATAAATTGGTAAATACAGGCCCTTTTTGTATCCTGCTTTTCCGTGTTTCCGGGTCCCACATTTCAAATCCCGTGATATCGCCGGGGATGAGATCTGGAGTAAACTGCACCCTCTGGAATTTTGCATCCAATACACGGGCAACGGTTTTTATCGTAATGGTCTTTCCAAGCCCTGGATAACC
This sequence comes from Planctomycetota bacterium, assembly GCA_030837315.1. Classification (GTDB taxonomy): domain Bacteria; phylum Planctomycetota; class Brocadiia; order Brocadiales; family Brocadiaceae; genus Brocadia. The sequence continues at coordinate 658 of JAUPKS010000210.1, read as the reverse complement.
TTCCAAAAGGATGTGCCCATCTGAGAGAAGAGCAACAATGATAGTTTCGATCATTTCTTCCTGACCGACAATAACCTTTCCCACTTCCCTCTTTATCTTTTCGACCGTCTCTGTAAGAAATTCCCTATCATGTAGTATTGTTTTTGTCCGTGTCTTCACATTTTATTAACCTCCATTACGATCACAGGTTATTTTCAGCCAATATGCTACTTTCCATACCTAATTTTACAATTAAATTATATATTTCCTTTTTTTTGTTTACAAACAAATTATAATTCTTCTTTTTGCAACTAAAGATAATTTCATGAAAGATACAACATTGCGAGGATAAAGCTAAAACAAAAACCCAGCGATTTGCCAATTTGGCATGTTTTGTGCGTTCTTAAGAGTGATCCGTGTATTTTTTTGATAGAATTTTATTGACAGTAAATTTAAAAATGTGTATATAATCACAGTTTACTTCGTAATTCATGAAAGCCATATTCAATTATCGTTTAGTTTGGTAAATCTAATTCAAGGAAAGGGGTTTGAAAATGTCATTTTCAAAACCAAATGCGTCAGCAGCAACACGTTCAAAAAATAGAACGCCGAACGATAGGACGCCTGCCAGCGGCATGTGTTCGGTTTGTGTAGACGATTGTCCGGGTTTATGTGAGAT